>JAQZBA010000205.1 GCA_029239365.1 Herbinix sp.
GCCGAATACAAAGCTTGTAACCATTCAACGCTCCAAAGGCTATGCCAGCAGACCAACCCTATCGGTAGAATATATCGGAAAACTGATTCATTTTGTTAAGGATCTGAAGCCGGATCTGATCTGTATGGTAGATAACTGTTACGGTGAATTTGTTGAACTCACAGAGCCGACTCAGGTTGGAGCTGATCTATGTGTAGGTTCCTTAATCAAGAATCCCGGCGGCGGCCTGGCTCCTATCGGTGGCTATATTGTTGGTAAGAAGGAGTATGTAGAGAATGCGGCTTATCGATTGACCGCACCTGGACTTGGGAAAGAGGTTGGAGCAACCTTGGGTCTGAATGCCTCCTTGTTCCAAGGCTTCTTCTTAGCTCCACAGGTAGTATCCGGTGCTCTGAAGGGTGCTATCTATGCGGCAAATGTATATGAACAAATGGGTTATGAGGTATTACCGAATGGCAGTGAAGACCGATATGATATTATTCAAGCAATTACCCTGAACAGTGCCGAAGCAGTCATTGCATTCTGCAATGGAATTCAGGCGGCTGCTCCGGTTGACAGTTATGTCGTTCCGGAACCATGGGCTATGCCGGGTTATCAATGTGATGTCATCATGGCTGCAGGTTCTTTTGTCCAAGGCTCCTCCATCGAGCTTTCTGCAGATGCTCCGATTAAACCTCCCTATACTGTATTTTTCCAAGGAGGCCTGACTTGGTATCATGCCAAGTTCGGTATTCTGATGTCTGTACAGAAGCTTTATGACGCAGGAATTATCCATTTATAATTCATGACAATTGAATTGATTTATCAATTCAATTGTAGATCGATGCCAATGGATTTTCATAGGTATGTACAATACGATTTTAACAGTTCAGACTTATGTGCTATCTACAAAATATGAGTTTAACGTATACAAAATGTGGTACTTGTGATAAAATGTTATTTGATTATGATACAAGGAGGCAACTTTTTTATGGCAAGAGCATTAAGCAAAAACAACTGGGCTTTATTTCTTTTAATACTCGCCGGTATCGTTGTAGGCAGCTTTCTTGGACATTTAGCCAAAGACGTAAGCTTCCTCAATTGGTTGAATTATGGGATGGATTTTGCCATAGGCGATGCGAATAACAGTAATATCGTAACCCTCAACCTTGGAGTTTTAGTGCTGCATTTTGGTTTCCGCATTAAAGTTACCATCGGTAGTGTCATCGGTGTAGTAGCAGCCGTTTTTATTTATAAGAAGATCTAGTGAAGAATAATCACTCAAGGTGCATTAAGTACTCATGAAAACACAACGATCCTACACCTGATTTCTTGGAGAGAGAAACTTAGGAGGATCCGATGAAAGAAAATTA
This sequence comes from Herbinix sp., assembly GCA_029239365.1. GTDB lineage: Bacteria > Bacillota > Clostridia > Lachnospirales > Lachnospiraceae > Mobilitalea. The sequence continues at coordinate 1,353 of JAQZBA010000205.1, forward strand.
TCTAACCGTCAAAGAATTACCTGTGTCAGAACGACCTTATGAGAAATGTGAGCGTTATGGCGCCGGGGTTTTATCCGATGCTGAGCTCTTAGCCGTTATCATCCGAACCGGCACAAAACAACAAAGAGTAATTGATTTGGCAGTGAATATTCTCAATTATTCCACTGCCTACCCTGGTTTAAAGGGGCTTAATTACTTTACGATGAAGGAGCTCATGAAAATAAAGGGTATCGGCAGAGTGAAAGCAATTGAACTTCTTTGCCTGACAGAACTTACCAGACGTATGGCTAAGGAAAATATGCGTGACAGCATTCGGTTAACAACCCCACAGAATGTTGCAGATTATTATATGCAGGATATGCGCCATCTTACCAGAGAACAGGTACTTTTGATCATGTTGGATTCTAAGAATAAGCTCATCAAGGATATGGTTATCTCTGAAGGCACGGTGAATACTTCCATTATGCCTACCAGAGAAGTCTTCGTACAAGCCGTCAAGCAGGAAGCAGTTAACATTATATTGCTTCATAACCACCCCAGCGGGGATCCGACTCCAAGTGCTGAGGATATCCGTGTAACAAAAAGATTAGCAGAAGCTGGTAATTTAATCGGAATTTCGCTTATGGATCATATAATTATTGGCGATAATAGATATATCAGCTTAAAAGAACAGGGACTTTATTAAGAATGTAAGCCTCCTGCAGGAAGTAATCTATCAAAACAATACAAGAGGAATTGATAAATGAATCAATTCACTTACCATGACCATTACTATCCACATTACGAGAGAATTTGTATTGTTATGAATAACGATACGCGGTGATAGCGTAATGTGTAAATGACTACTTTAGTGAATATAGGAGGTTACGAAACTATGGCTACGAGAGCATTTGGTATTGATTTCGGTACCAGTACAATAAAAATATATAAAAAGGGACAAGGAATCGTCCTTGACGAGCGTAATATCATAGCAATATCAGACCGGAAGAATGTAATAGCATCCGGTAATGATGCTTTTGAAATGTATGAGAGGGCTCCTTCTAATATCAAAGTCAGCTATCCCGTAAGAAATGGGGTCATTGCTGATGTGGCGAATATGCTTTCTTTACTCAATCATTTTATGCATCGAATCGGTGGTACAAAGCGTATCGGTGCAGCAGATTATATCGTAGCTACACCAACCGATATTACAGAGGTGGAACGTCGCTCGTTCTATGATCTGATCGCCAGCTCCAATCTCAAGGTCGGTAAGGTTAGAATCGTCGAAAAGCCTATCGCTGATGCAGTAGGTGCCGGTCTGGATATCATGACTGCCAGAGGTGTTATGATTGTTGACATCGGAGCAGATACCACAGAGGTATCCATTCTGTCCTTGGGTGGTATTGTACTTAGTAAGTTAATACCGGTCGGCGGCAATCGCTTGGATGATGCCATTAAGAATATGGTTAAGAGAAAATACAACTTATATATCGGAGATAAGACTGCAGAGAATATCAAGAAGAAGCTTGCCTGTGCTTTAACGACAGTGGCAGCCTCCATCAAGGTCTATGGCCGTGATGTCGTTACCGGGTTACCCACTGAGAAGGAGGTTAGCTCTGCTGACGTATATGAAGCTATATCAGAGTATATGTTTGCAATTATTGATGCAATCAAGATTATTCTGGAGCGAACTCCTCCGGAGATATCCTCCGATATCATTGACAGTGGTATCTATATTACCGGTGGCTCCGCTAAGATCTTTGCTTTAGATCAATTGATGAATAAAGAAACCGATCTTAAGATTAATATCTGTCCTGATTCTGCGAATACCGTAGTCAATGGTCTAGGAAGAATCATGGAAGATCATAAGCTTTCCACCTTGGCTGATGCGTTAAGACCGAAGACAATCGTTAATTAAGAGAAATTAAATTAGATGGAGATTAGGAATGAGACGAAGGACGAAATTTAATATTAATCCGAAGCATGTTCTCATCGCATTGGTTATTTTTTGTATCGGTCTGATATTCTTTTCCTTCCGCTTCGGTGAAAAACTTTCACCCGTAAAGGAAGCAGTAGGTACTGTAGTAACTCCGATGCAGGTTGGAATTAATTCGATTGGAACCTTTATTTCGGACAAGCTTGATACCTTTAAAAGCATTAAAGAGCTACTCGCAGAAAATGATAAGCTGAAGGAACAGGTTAGTATCCTTTCTTATGAGAATAAGCTTTTACTTCAGGATAAATATGAGCTGGACGGTCTTCGTGAGCTATATGACCTAGATCAGAAGTATCTGGATTATCCAAAGGTGGCTGCCAGAGTTATCAGTAAGGATCCGAACAATTGGTATAATATATTTACAATTGATAAAGGAACACGTGACGGTATCAAGAAGGATATGAATGTTCTGGCCGGCAACGGACTTGCGGGAATTATCACTGAGGTTCATTATAATTATTCCATCGTAAGATCTATCATAGATGATAACAGTAGTGTCAGTGGTATGTTTTTAAAGACCTCAGATACCTGTAATATCGAAGGTGATCTTCAGTTGATGGATGCCGGTAAGATACGTGTTGAGTTAATTAATAAGGATGCTCAGATACAAGATGGTGATGAGATTGTAACCTCACACATCAGTTCAAAATTCCTTCAAGGTATTTTAATCGGAACTGTAAGTGATATAGAGCTTGATGCCAGTAATATGACTAAGGCTGCTTACCTAACACCCGTGGTTGATTTTGAACGATTGGAAGAGGTATTAATCATCACTGAACTCAAGGAGCCTTTGATCGAATAGTGTAGATTAGTAAGAACCACTATTCACACCTTAGTATTTGTAAATGTGCATCGAACCTACAAAGTAGAAACATGGGAGATTATAGTGAAACGGTTGATTGTATCTATCCTCGAGATTATTATTTTGTTTGTACTCCAGAGTGCTACCTTTCATTATTTTAAGTTAGCCAATATCATGCCTAACCTGTTATTGATTCTGGTAGTCTCTACCGCTTATATGCGAGGACGGCGTGCTGGCATGCTGATCGGGTTTTTCTGCGGTATCTTGGTGGATCTGATGTTCGGTTCCTATATCATCGGCTTATATGCTTTATTATATCTGCTGATCGGTTATCTGATGGGATATACCAATCGGATTTATTCAAATGATGATTACACACTGCCGATTGTTTTTATCGGTATCAGTGATTTAATTTATGGATTTTTCTACTATGTATTTGAATTTTTATTAAGAGGCCGCTTAAACTTTCTATATTATCTCCGAAGACTCATCGTACCTGAGATAATATATACCATTGCAGTCTCAGTACTGTTGTATAAGCTGTTACATATGATTAATAACCGATTAGAACGTAAGCAAGAAGAGGAGGAATAAGATTGTTTGATGTTTTTTTGGATTATTTTAAGAGATTACTTAAATCCAGACTATTCCCTATCACAATCATCTATATTATCCTGTTCTTTGTCATCATTCGTCAGCTGTTTACCTTACAGATCGTTCAAGGACCAACGATAGTATCAGATACTGAATTAAAATATCAGAAAAGCAGAGAAATCAAGAGCACCCGCGGTAATATTTATGACCGTAACGGTATACTATTGGCATCTAATGTACTGACCTATTCCGTAGTTATGGAAGACAGTACAAAGATTGATTCCAATGCAAAAAGAAATGAAATTATTCATAAGCTAATTAAGATCATCGAGAAAAATGGTGATACTTTAGATACAGAATTCTATATTAAACAGAATAAAGACGGTGAACTGGAATTTACCATTGAGGGTACTGCATTAGCCCGTTTTAAGAAGAATGTATATACCTATGTTCTAGATGAGAATGGTAATATTCCTGAAAAATATCCCAGTGAAACGCCTCAGGATGTCTATGAATTTTTACGAAGCGGTACCGGAGATGCCTATGCCAGAATGTTTGAGTTGACTGATGAATATAGCGTAGAAGACACCTTAAAGATTATGAGTGTCCGTTATACTTTGTTCTTAAATTATCCAAAGTATGTACAGATTACAGTTGCCTCGGGTGTCAGTGATACTACCGTAGCTGCAGTCAATGAGAATAGTGCAGAGCTCCTTGGGGTAGAAGTTCAGCAACAGACTCACAGAGTCTATGAGGACAGCCTGTATTTCGCCCATATCATCGGTTATACCGGGCTCATTAGTGCTGAGCAGCTGGAGACAATGAATGCGTCAAAAGATTATTACGATTCTACTGATGTAGTAGGCAAATCAGGCCTAGAGAAAAAATATGAGGAAGTGTTAGGCGGAACTAAGGGTGCCGAAACTGTCAATGTAAACACCGGTGGTAAGGTTGTTGATATTATCAACCGCACTGAGCCCATGGCTGGAAGTGATATTTATCTGACAATCGATAGCAACCTTCAGAGAAGCGCTTATCATATACTTGAGAAGAAGATTGCTGGAATTCTGTTGGAGAAGCTTGTCCCTGACTTGGATTATGGTAGTAAGGGCGAAAGTGCCAGCGAGATTACGATACCAATCTACGAGGTGTATTTTGCACTGATCAACAATAATATCATCGATATTGAAAGTCTTAACGATGAGGATTCAGAAGATCTGGAGAAGCAGACCTATTCCGATTACCAGGAAGAATTAAGCAATGTATTTGATCAGCTGGATGAATTATTAAGTATTAATAATACTGTTACCAGCGATAAAGCCGGCGTAATGGAAGAGTTTCTGGATTACTTCTATACCGTTGTTACGAAAAACCTTTTCATCACCGAAAATATAGCAAAAGATGACGTAACACTAACTGATTATAAGAACGATAAGATAAGCTTAAGTAGTCTTCTACAGCATGCATTGGCCAATAACTGGGTGGATTTATCCAAGCTTGGTGAAGTCGATGAGTATTATAGTGCAGATGAGTATTATCAGAATCTGATCGACTATACTAAGGAACTACTCAAAGACGATGATAAATTCAATAAAAAAATATACAGAAAATTGGTATTTTCGTATAAATTATCAGGAACTGAAATTTGTCTTTTATTATTCGACCAAGATGTGTTAGAATATAATGAAGATGATATTAATAAGTTGAATGGTGGTAGCATATCTGCTTATAATTTTATTAAGGATAAGATGACTTCGCTGGAGATCACTCCTGCAATGCTAGCTTTAGAGCCCTGCAGCGGTTCTGTCGTTATCACTGATGTGGATACCGGGGATGTCTTGGCTCTCGTATCTTACCCAAGCTATGATAATAACAAGTTTGCGAATAAGATCAATTCAGTATATTATGATCAAGTATACAATGATAGAACAACTCCGATGCTAAATCGCCCCGTATCTGAGAAAACAGCACCAGGTTCTACCTTTAAGATGGTTACCGCCTTTGCTGCACTCGAAGAAGGAGTAATCACACCTACTGAGAAGATTCTGGACTTAGGAGAATTCGATAAGATAGATCCGGCTGCAAAGTGTCATATCTATCCCCATTCCCATGGCTCGGTGGATATTGTGGAAGCCCTTAAGGTGTCCTGTAATTATTACTTTTATGAGCTGGGATGGCGCTTAAGTATTAATGGTAGTAACCAACAGCTTGGAATGCAGTTCGTTCCTCAATTGGACAAGGCTCTAATGTATATACTCCGGCGCAGCTTGCCAGATATATTACCACTCTGGCGAATCAAGGTACCTGTTATAATTTAACCTTGATTGATAAGACTGTGAGTAAAGAAGGTAAGGTAATTGATAATAATGCGATTGTAAATCATGTACTAGCGGATTTTAAGGAGAGCACCTGGGACAGTGTATGGGAAGGTATGAATTCTGTAGTCAATGCTCCCGGAGGTTCCGTTTATCAATTATTCAAGAATTTCGGTGTGACAGTTGCAGGTAAGACAGGTACTTCACAGATCAGTAAGGTGAATCCGAACAATGCTTTGTTTGTATCCTTTGCTCCTTTCGAGGATCCTGAGATTTCAGTAACCGCAGTAATTCCAAGAGGCTATACCTCCTTACGTGCTGCTGAGTTAGCGAAAGACATATATAAAGTTTATTTTGGTCTTGATGATGCCGAAAATGTGATTGAAGGTGAAGTAACCCTTCCTGAGGGTTCGAACATTGATGCAGCATCTGAATAGACTTCTATTATAAAATAATTCAACAAAACAAAGTGAATTGATAACCCAATTCATAAGAACTTATACCGGGAAGGAGTATTGCAATGAATAATTCTGTTATTATTAAGGGTAATAAATACGGCATTATTGTTGTTCTTAATCCTGACATGCCCTTCGAAGAATTAAAGCTTGTGGTTGCTGAAAAGTTCAAAGAATCCAGTAAATTCTTCGAAAATGCAAAGATGGCGATTAGTTTCGAAGGCCGGAAGCTATCGAATGAAGAACAAAGGGAGATATTAGATATCATTGGTGAGAATACTGATATGCATATCGTGTGTATTATGGAGAATGATCCGGGGGCGGAGGAGCTTTTTAAAAAGACGGTTGAGCAAAAGCTCTTGGAGCTGAGCAATAACTCCGGCCAGTTCTACAAAGGAATTCTACGTTCCGGTGCTTCCTTAGAATTCGAGACCAGTGTAATCATTATCGGAGATGTAAATCATGGTGCAAGAGTTGTATCTAAGGGTAATATCATTGTCTTAGGTTCACTGAAAGGGAATGCGTTTGCAGGAGCAACCGGTAACACTAATTCTTTTGTTGTTGCTCTGGATATGAATCCAACCCAGATCAGAATTGCAGATACCATAGCAAGAGCTCCGGACAAGCCGGTAAAACAGGAGGTTAAGGAAACAAAGATTGCTTTCCTTGAAGACGGTAATATCTATATCGAGCCTCTGAATAAGAATATCCTACAGGATATTACGATATAGATATGCGATCGGAGTGAAAGATCATGAATAAAAACATATTCATGATATAACAAGTAACAAAATCTCATACCAAAATACAATTATGCCCTTAAAGCAGGCAATTAAATGTATATAAAGATTCGAAAAAAGAAAGGTGAATCCTATTTCTCTTTCAAAAATGTGCTAGAGAAGCAGTTCCCACAGCATATTAAAATAGTAAGGATGATTTCCTTATTTATAAAAGAGGATAGTCCTCATCAAGAAACCGGGAGGATATTCCCCCCAAACACAGGAGGATATATTAAACATGGGAGAAGTTATTGTTGTAACCTCGGGTAAAGGCGGAGTTGGTAAGACAACTACAACCGCAAACGTTGGTACAGGCTTAGCTATGCTGGAGAAGAAAGTTGTATTAATTGACACTGATATCGGTCTTAGAAATCTGGACGTAATTATGGGCTTAGAGAATCGGATTGTTTATAATTTGGTCGATGTAATTGAGGGAACCTGTCGTATCCGTAATGCCCTGATTAAGGACAAACGTTATCCTAATTTATACCTATTACCGTCTGCACAGACAAGAGATAAGAATTCAGTTACACCGGAGCAGATGAAAAAGCTCGCAGATGAGCTGAGAGATGAATTTGACTACATAATAATGGACTGTCCTGCCGGTATTGAGCAAGGTTTTAAGAATGCAATCGCCGGTGCTGATAGAGCATTAGTTGTAACCACCCCTGAAGTTTCCGCAGTTCGTGATGCTGACCGTATCATTGGTTTATTGGAAGCGAACGAGATGAAGCAGACCCACCTGATTGTCAACCGAATTCGTATGGACATGGTAAAACGTGGCGATATGATGTCCAGTGACGATGTATGCGAGATTTTAGCAATCGATTTAATTGGCATAGTACCGGATGACGAAAGCATTGTTATTTCTGCAAATCAAGGTGAACCTTTAGTTGGCAATGATTCTTTAGCAGGTAGAGCATATTTAAATATCTGTAAAAGAATACTTGGCGAGGAGGTTCCTTTTCTTGATTTGGATCAGAAGCAGGGGCTTTTTGGGAAACTGTTTGGTAGACGAAAAAGATAGGGAGGTGGCGTAATGGGCTTTTCAGATTTTTTCAAGAAAAAAGGGACGGGTAGTATAGCAAAAGATCGCTTGAAGCTAGTATTAGTTTCTGACCGCGCTGGATGCTCTCCTGAAATTATGGAACAAATAAAGAATGATATTATCGCTGTAATTTCAAAATATATTGAAATAGACTTAGAAGGACTTGATATCAAGATCACTCAAATGGAATCTGAATCGAACAACGGAACAGTTCCGGCTTTATTTGCTAATATTCCGATCAAGGATTTAAAGTCACCTAAGAAATAAGGATGTTGACCAGATGTTAAAATTCAAGCAATATGATTTCAAACGATATAGTATACCTTTAATCATCATAGTCTTAATAATGGGTGCCATAGGTACTTATTTGATTAGACAGGTACAAACGGAAGATGAAAACTTATTTGTTAAGCAATTACTAGGGTTAGCAGTAGGTATCGTTGGCGCTTTAATATTATCTTTGATTGATTATCACTTCATCTCGAATTTTTATATCGTTTTGTATATAATAAATCTAGTGTTTTTAGTATTGGTTAAAACGAATGGTGTAGTCCATAATAATGCGCAACGCTGGCTGAAGCTCGGACCCATTGAATTTCAACCCTCGGAGCTAACCAAGATTATTCTCATCATATTTGCTGCTAAGATATTTACTATGTTACGGGCTAAGATTAACAACTTTTTAGTATTACTATTGGTAATAGTATCGATTGGATTACCAACTTACTTAATATTAACCCAAACCAACCTTTCCACTAGTTTAGTAATTGCTTTCATATTCGTTATGATGATTTTTGCCGCTGGTCTAAGTTGGAAGATAATACTACCAATCCTTGTCCTTGGTATTCCTTGCGTTATGGGATTGTTCTGGTACATTCAGCAGGATTACCAGATACTGTTAGAACCATATCAGCAGGAACGTGTCTTGTCGATCCTTAACCCGGACGAATATGAATCTACCATGTTTCAACAAGATAACTCCGTGAGTGCAATTGGCTCCGGTCAGCTTCATGGTAAGATATTCGATCAGGCGGATGATCGTAATTATGATATTATACCTGTTTCCGAGAGCGATTTTATCTTTGCTGTAGCAGGAGAGGAATTTGGTTTTATCGGAAGCTGTATCTTATTAGGTTTGTATTTCATTATCATCTACATCTGTATAAAAACAGCCAAACATGCCCCTGATTATATGGGAATGCTGATTGCTGTCGGTATAGCCTCTATGTATACCTTTCAGGTATTTGTAAATGTTGGTGTGGCTACCCAATTATTACCGAATACAGGGATACCGTTACCATTTTTAAGCTATGGTTTAAGCTCCCTATTAAGTGGTATGATGGGCGTTGGTATGATTCTCAATATTAGATTGCAGCCAAAAAGAACAAGAAATTAAACAGCATGGGTAATTAATGCGATAGATTAACAGCATTAATTTACACCTAGCCGTACAATCAGTTACGGCAGAAGGGAGGTAAATATGAATATTGGTATGATTGCTCATGATTCAAAGAAGAAGCTTATGCAGAATTTTTGCATCGCTTATCGCGGTATTTTAAGTAAACACACTCTATATGCTACCGGCACCACCGGACGTCTGATTGAAGAAGTAACCAATCTTAACGTTCATAAGTATCTGGCTGGTCATCTTGGTGGCGAGCAGCAATTGGGTTCGCAGATAGAACACAATCAGATGGACTTAGTTATATTTTTACGCGACCCGCTGACACCAAAATCACATGAACCGGATACAAATAATATCTTCCAGGTCTGCGATAAACACAATATACCTTTAGCTACCAACCTTGCTACTGCAGAGTTGATGGTAAAGGCTTTAGAGCGCGGAGATCTTGACTGGAGAGAGCTCTTTAAAACTTGATCTATAAGAAAAAAAGATATCGTTGCAATATAGACATGAATAATAAAATAGATTGGTCTGCTTAGTATAAAATTTTATTGTATCATCTTAATATAAAATTTTTTATATTATTTTCAGATGATCTATTTTATTTTTTATTAAGAATAAGCTTCCAATTAAGATATAAGAATGTTTAGAGGCGCTTTTAATTCTAAGTTAAGCTATAAATCGTTTATATTTACCTTTCATTTCTTATTTATTCGATGAGA
>JAQZBA010000206.1 GCA_029239365.1 Herbinix sp.
TTCGATCAAATTGATATCATCGATGAGTAAAGAAATGGTAACATTATGATATAGTAAGAAGAGGGGGTTTGCAGCTGCAAAAACCCTCTTCTTAACGTATGGGAGACTTTTGACCTGAACATAAAAATGCTCCGTTATGAATGCATCCTAATAACTATAATATTTCAAGTGTTTCAGATAAAAAAATACATGTTAAAAAATCGATTTATCTAAGCTATAATATAAACTGTATAAATATATCCAAGTAAGGTACGGTAAAAACCGTTAGAATAGATTGATTGGAGGAAGTAGTTTGAATCACACATTATGGTATACAAGTCCAGCAAGCGACTGGCAGAATGGATTGCCAATCGGTACGGGAAGATTGGCCGGAATGGTGCTTGGTGGTATCAAGCAAGAGCGGATTGCGCTCAATCATGAATGGCTTTGTGTGGGTCAGCATAAGGACCGGAAGAATATGGAACGCAGTTCCTTCTTGCCACAGGTAAGAAAGCTACTTATGGAGGATAAGTATGAGGAGGCAACGCTCCTTGCCAATGAAGCCTGGGGTGGGAATGGAGGCATCAGTGACCGAAAGACGATGGAGGATCCTTATCAACCGGCAGGTGATTTCTATTTTACCATTGATCAGGGCGAGGTTACGAACTATAAAAGAGAATTAAATCTGGAGCGTGCAAGAATCAAGGTGTCTTATGATGCAGATGGCAGACATATCTCAAGAACCGTCATTGGGCATCTGATTGAAGATTGCATCATTACCAGAATCTATGCCAGAGAAGACTTTATCAGCGGTGAGTTCTGGTTGGGCAGAACTCCGGATCAGCAGTGCGAGATAACCCATGATATGGGAAACGCAACGATAATTATGCAGGGTAGCTTCCATCTTGGGATGAAGTTCTGTGTCAAAGCAGACTTAAAGATCCGTGGTGGAAAAATCTATCCCTTGGACGGTAATAAGCTAAGAGTGGAGAATGCCAGAGAGATTCTGGTATTTATCAACATCGGAACAGATGTCAAGGGTGATTCCCCATTGGAGGAGTGTAGAAGAAACCTTCTTCCGGTAAAGCCCTGGGATCGTCTCTACAAAGAGAATATCATCGAACATGAGAAAAATTACGGACGACTCTATCTTAATATCTATGAGGAAGAACCGAATGTACCGACGAACGAACGTATTAAGGCGTATCGTGATGGCAATCATGATGTAACGCTTCCACTGTTATATTTTAATTATGGAAGATATCTTTTGTGTGCTTCTTCTGCGAATGGAGAACTACCTGCCAATCTACAGGGAAAATGGAATGAAGACCTCCAACCTGCCTGGGATTGTGATTATCATTACGATGTGAATCTTCAGATGAATTATTGGCCGGCAGAGAACGGACATCTGGAGGATTATACAGAATCCTTGATTGTGTATCTGGAGAAGATGATACCTTACGGCAAGGATGCTGCGAAGAAGTTGTTTGGCTGCAACGGTATCTGGTTACCGCTATCTTCCGATGTATGGGGCTGTGCAACGCCTGAGACCTTCGGCTGGTCAGTATGGGTCGGTGTAGCGGCATGGATGGCACAGCATATGTGGTGGCATTATGAATATGGACAGGACAGGGAATTCTTAGAGGAGAGAGCATACCCTTTCATGAAGGAGGCTGCGGCCTTTTATGAGGATTTTTTGGTGAAGGATGAGGAAGGAATCTATCAGATTATGCCCTCACAGTCACCGGAGAACCGGTTTGTCGGTGGCGGTGAATATCCGGTAACCATCTGTGTGTCTGCAACGATTGATATTGAATTAATCATGGATCTTCTTACTCATGCCATAGCTGCGGCTAAGCTTTTGAAGGTCGATGGAGATAAGATAGTGAAGTGGAAGGAGATTTTGGAACACCTTCCACCCTTGCAGATTGGTAGTAAGGGTCAGCTATTGGAATGGAATCAGGAATTTGAAGAGGTGGAACCGTTTCACCGCCATGTATCCCATCTGTTCGGTGTATTCCCCGGAGAGCAGATTGATCGTGAACGCACCCCAGAGCTGTTTAAAGCAGCCAGAGTATCCTTGGACCAGCGACTTTTGGCAGGCGGAGGTTATACCGGATGGAGCCGTGCTTGGGTAGCTTGTCTCTATGCACGGTTTGGAGAAGGTGATTTGGCCTGGGAACATATCCGCAGACTGATCGGAGACTTTGCTACAGAGAGCTTGTTGGATCTACATCCGCCAAAAATCTTCCAGATTGACGGTAACTTCGGAGGAACTGCAGCAATTCTTGAGATGCTTTTGCAAAGCTATTATGAGGAGCTTCACTTCCTACCTGCCCTGCCTAGCGGTTGGAAAAACGGTAAGGTTACAGGTATGAGGGCGAGAGGCGGTTTTACAGTAGATATGGAATGGACCAATAATAAACTCGTTAAGGCTAGAATTCTATCAGTTACTGATCGTAACTGTGCGATCAAAGCTATATACAAAGGTTATTGCATTCGTGATAGCTGGGGAAATGAAGTGGATTATCAAATGGAGGGTAATAATCTGATTTTCCATATGATCAAGGATCGTATCTACTTTGTAACTGTTGAATGATACCAAGAAAGAAGAAATATGAGGACTCAGAATGGAACGAATAAGAAATCTGATAAGAAGATTAAGCAGAACCAAATTAGTGAAGCGAATCTATGTAGTCTACATTTTTTGTGAGATGATACCGCTTCTGATTCTGTTCTTCTATATGAGAAACAATACAAGACAGGCATTATCAGTAGACCTTAGCAAAGCTGAGATAGATAGACTACTAATGACCCAGAGTATTGAAGCCGGAACCATTATAATTGTAAGTATCCTGATATCCGTCATTCTGATTGGGATGTTTTCGGGTTCTTTTGTGAAAAGGCTAAATGAATTCAAGGATCAGCTTCATCAAGCGGCTGCCGGAGATTTTAAAATTGCTCTAAAGTCAGAAGAGCATGATGAAATCAGCGAGCTGTACGAAGATCTGCATATCATGATTGATAGTATTCAGATGTTAATTACTACAGTGTATGAGGAGCAAGTGCAAAAGGAAAAGCTGAACAGTAGACAAAAAGATGTTGAATTTAAGATGCTTGCAAGTCAGATCAATCCACATTTTCTATATAACACTTTAGAGACTATCCGCATGAAAGCAAGATGCAACGGCGAGACTGAGATTGAAGAATTAGTGAAGATGCTTGCTAAGATTATGAGACGTAATATCCAGGTAGGAGATAAGCTGGTTACCCTAAAATCTGAACTTGAGTTGGTCGAGTATTATCTTAAGATTCAACAGTATCGATTTGGTGAACGTATTCATTATAAAATTGACATCAGGTGTAATATTGAATTTCTGAAGATAATGCCTCTGATCATCCAGCCGGTAGTGGAAAATGCATTTATCCACGGGCTTGAGACAAAGGAAGGCGAAGGTCAAATACAGATTATCGTAGAGAACAACGATCATCTCGTGATACAGGTTATCGATGACGGAATTGGAATGAGCGAGAATAAGTTGGCTGAGATTATAGATAACCTGAATGATTACAGAAAGCTGAACAGCAGCAATATTGGCCTTAACAATGTAAATCAGAGAATTAAGCTCCTATATGGCGCGGATTACGGAATTATCTTGGAAAGTGAAGAAAATAAAGGCACAAAGGTTACGATTGAATTACCAGAGGATATCAGACAGTAGATCCTTCGAAAGGAGCAGAGTATGTATCAATTGATGATAATTGATGATGAACCGGTGGTTAGATCAGGGATTAAGCAATTAATTCCCTGGGAAAATTATAATTTTGAGATATGTGCCGAGGGCATTGATGGTAAGGATGGGTTAAGAAAGGTACTGGAATTTTCACCTGATTTGGTTTTGGTTGATGTGAAAATGCCGGGTATGAGTGGGATAGAGCTGATCAGGGAAGCAAAAAAAGAAGGCTTTGAAGGTAAATTTATTATTCTGACAGGCTATTCTGATTTTGAATTTGCCAAATCAGCAGTATCTCTGGGAGTACGTGCTTATCTATTGAAGCCTATCGATGAAGATGAACTGCTAGGTAATGTTCAGGAGGTTTTAGAGGAACTGGACGCGAAGAAGAACCTGGATGATTACTATACCTTAAGCGAATTAAAGGCAAGGCAGGAGGTATTATACCGACTACTGCAGCATGGAGCAGAGAAGGAGACCCTACGACGTGAGATCAAGCTGTACGGTATGGATTTCAACTATCATTCCTTCTGCACGGTTATATTAAGCAGGAAGACTACTTATCTCGAAAGCGATATCACATTATATAAGGAACGGCAGGAGAGTATCCTCAAGGAGCTTGCTCATGTAGATAAGCTGATCGTCGAGGACAAATTAGTGCTGATCTGTAAGGGGAGACCCTATCAGGAGATTTTGGCCTGCTTAATCAAGAATAATGAACGAATGAAGAGAATCTACGGAGAAGGATTTTTCATTGCAGTGGGACATAATGTAGCCAATTGGGAGGATTTATGCTACTCCTATGAATGTGCTAAGCTTTTATCGGAATATGAGTTTCTGTATAAAGACAGTGAAGCGGTGAGTATCGATATTTTGAACCAAATCGGTTTGACCAATACCGGTAATTTTATGGATCGACTCTGCAGCCTCATCGAGGTTGGGGATGTTGAGGCAATTCATCAGACCATCTTCGATCTCAAGAATAATTATAAGAATGAGCTGATGAAGGAATCAGAGGTAAAGGTGCAGGTGATTCATAACATGGTCCTTCTGCACAGCATTCTTGAACGCAAATATGAGAATAAGAAGGATAGCTTTCCGGATTTTGAACAATTTATAGATGGAATTAAGCATGCCCAGAGTCTGGAAAGCCTAATGGAGATGGTTGAGGAGTATTGTACGAAAGCCACCGGTTGTATCGGAGCATCGACTACAGATGTAGTGGTAAAGAGAATGATCGCTTATATGGAGAAGAATTACGATCAGGACTTAAAGCTTGAGGCGATTGCAAAAATCTTCAATTACAATAGTGCTTATCTTGGTAAGGTATTCAAGAAGGAAATGGGAGAGAGCTTTAATAATGTTCTTGACAATATCCGTATTGAAAATGCGAAACGTCTGTTATTGGAAACTGACTTGAAAGTGTATCAAGTGTCAGAGCAAGTAGGCTATAGTAACATCGATTACTTCTATTCCAAATTCAAGAAGTATGTCAACATTAGTCCGAAGGAATTCAAACGCCACGAATAATGTGAATTGAAAACAAATTCACATGGGAAGAACCACGAAGTTCGCTCATTGGAGCGAACTCCTTGTTCTTCCGGGTGTTGGCGTTTCTAATTCAAAGGGTAGGTAAACCACGAAGTTCGCCCGTAGGGGTGAACTTTACCCTATTTATTTGGTATAAAAACTGATGTAAAAAATATAAAAATTGGGGTGTTTTCAATCAATATATTGGGGTGTTTTCTTTTGCTATTTCTAGTTAAAATATATTCATGATTACAATGCTAAAGGAGTGTGCATAATGCATGATAAAAGAGCTACAAGAGTAAACATATTTTTGATTATCTCAAGGATTTTGGTTGTACTGATTGTTGTAAGTATGTTCCTGCCTTTTTTTAATCCTGCAAAGGTCAGTGACTTAGTTAATAAAAATATATCCTTCTTTACCTCGGGATTTAATTATGCTACTTTAGCAAACGGTTTTAAAAGAGCACTTGCGAAAGAATGGGTATCTGCGGCAGCGGTACAGACCTTGAACTTATCATCCTTAATAGCCAGCATCGGTATCGTGATATCAGGGATCGCAGGATGTCTAAGCTTGGGTGAGATTAAGCTTAAGAAATTAAGCACTCTGATAATCTGCGTTTGTAATGTAGTAGCTGCTATTTCCTTGACTGGAATTTATGTTGCCTATCAATCCTTTACCTTGAGCAGTAATCTGAAGAAGGTGGAGCCAAGTATTCCTTTTGCACTTCCTACGCTAATTATCCTTCTTATCCTTAGTGCTATCGTAGCATTGATCTCTTATTTGATGTTGGAGAAGCCTGCGAAGAATGCTAAATTTGAGATGAAGCAAAAATATTATCTGTTCCTTCTGATGTTGCCCTTTATCGTATTGAGCTTTATCTTCGCTTATCTGCCATTATGGGGTTGGAGATATGGTTTATACAGTTACAAACCGGGACAGGACTTAACAAGTGATAACTTTGTAGGATTCAAATGGTTTACTTATCTTTTTGTAAATGCTTCCTCCAGAAGTGACATTGTCCGGGTTATGAAAAACACCTTGGCGATGAGCGGTCTCGGAATAGCGACTTCTTGGATGAGTATGGCCTTTGCAATCTTTCTTTCTGAGGTTAAAGTAACCAGATATCGCAAGGTAGTACAGACGATGACTACCATCCCGAATTTCATTAGCTGGGTTCTTGTTTATGCTTTCGGCTTTGCTATTTTTGCTACCGATGGTTTGGTAAACAGAGTATTGATTAATATGGGACTCATAGACAGCGGTATTAATTTCTTGCTCGATGGCGACAACATGTGGATCAAGATGTTGGCCTGGGGTATCTGGAAGGGTCTCGGATGGGGAGCTATCATCTATCTGGCTGCCATCAGTGGTATCGACCAGCAACTTTATGAGGCAGCTACAGTAGACGGAGCAGGACGTTTCAAACGAATGTGGTATATCACAGTACCTGGTCTGTTACCTACCTATTTCGTATTACTTATGCTTGCGATTGCCGGAATTCTGAATAACGGAATGGAACAGTATTATGTATTTAAGAATGCAGCCAACAAATCGACGATTGAGGTTCTTGACTTATATGTATATACCTTAGGTCTTGGAACCGGTGGAACCTCTAATATTTCACTGGCAACCGTTGTTGGTATGCTTAAGTCAATTATCAGCGTATTACTCCTATTCTTTGCGA
>JAQZBA010000207.1 GCA_029239365.1 Herbinix sp.
GTCAGCGAATTCCTTTGCTTCCTGCAATACAGCGGCAGCTTGTTCTTTCGCTTCCTTAAGTAGACGATCGCGACTAGAATCCAGAGATTCGTTCTTCTTTGCAAGGTTCTTCTTAAGTAGCTCTATTTCTTGTTTATACCTAGATATCTCATTCTGTTCCTTCTCGATGGTGACACGGTTAGCTTCCAGGTCGCTGATCAGATCCTCAAAGCTCTTCTCCTGATGTCCGATTCGCTCCTTGGCATCCACGATAATATAGTCCGGAAGACCAAGCTTGGAGGAGATCGCGAAGGCATTACTTTTGCCCGGAATACCAATTAATAAGCGGTAGGTAGGACGAAGTGTCTCTACATCGAATTCGCAGCAAGCATTTGTTACTCCCTCGGTGGATAGAGCATAGATCTTTAGCTCGCTGTAGTGAGTGGTTGCCATCGCACGGATGTTTCTGCTATGAAGGGAGGAGAGTATAGACATAGCCAGGGCAGCACCTTCGGTTGGATCCGTTCCTGCTCCTAACTCGTCAAATAATACAAGAGAATTGATGTCGGCTTTCTCCAGAATCTTAACAATGTTCGTCATATGGGAAGAGAAAGTGGAGAGACTTTGCTCGATACTCTGCTCATCGCCGATGTCGGCATACACCTCTTCGAATACGGCAAGCTCCGAACCGTCGAAGGCAGGAATATGAAGTCCGGCTTGTCCCATCAGAGTTAAGAGACCAACGGTCTTAAGGGTTACGGTCTTGCCACCGGTATTCGGTCCGGTGATGATTAGCATGGTAAAATCCTTACCCAGCATAATATCAATTGGCACTACATTCTTTGGATCAATTAATGGATGACGGCCCTTCTTAATATTTATGCGGCCATTTTTATTAAATATCGGCTCAGAGCCCTTCATTTGCTTGGATAAAGTTGCTCTTGCGAAGATGAAGTCCAGCTCGGACAGAGTGACAAAATTATAGTTTAGGTTCTCACTGTGTTCCGCCGCTTGATTACTCAGTTCGGCGAGTACCTTCTCGATCTCCTCCTGCTCCTTGACTGCAAGCTCCTTCAGTTCATTATTCAGACGAACGATGGCCATTGGCTCGATAAACAAGGTCGAGCCGGTAGAGGATTGGTCATGGATCATACCCTGGAAATGATTCTTATATTCGGAACGGATGGGTAGGCAGTATCTGCCATTACGCATCGTAATAATATTCTCCTGTAGCATGGTTCTGGAGGAGTTGAGGATGGAACCTAGTTCACTATGAATCTTATCATTGGCATTCTTAATGGCGCGACGAACGCTCTTTAAGGCAGGACTTGCATCATCTGCAATCTCCTCCTCGGAGATGATACAGCGCTTAATCTCATTATTCAGTGGGGTAAGAGGCTCCAGATTAGCGAAGAATTCGGTCAGGGAATCCTGAACCATATTCTCACTGTCCTTACCGGTATAGCCACCATATGCCTTAATACGAAGAGCAGCATCCAGATCGGAGCTGATATGAAGTAGTTCGATTGCATTTAATGACGATCCAATCTTCAAGCGCATTACCGAGGGACGGATATCATGGATTCCACTAAAGGACACACTGCCCTTCCGTAATAGTCTGGATAAGGAGTCCGTGGTTTGCCGCTGAAGCGTCTGAATTCTTGCTAAGTCAGATTCGGGCAGCAGATGTGTACACATTTCCTTGCCATAGGTGGTTGCGGCGAAGGAGCTTAATTTATCAATAATTTTGTTATATTCTAGGGTTCTTAATGCTTTCTCGTTCATAATACTTCTTAAGCCTTTCCGTGAGCTGCACTGTAGTCGCAGTCTTTCTGTTCGATGTCTTAGGATACTATATCTATTTTACCTTATGTTGTAAAAAAATAAAACAATTAATTAAGGGAATTTCGTATTTATAGTAGCTTATACCATGTAATAATGAATTCTCAGCCATAAGTGTAATAGGAGTTGACAGGGTATGGAAAAGTATGTATAAATATTTTCTGTCAATTCTTGATTTTGCTCATTAAGTATAATATGATATCATGGTAATGCTTGTTAGCAATGGGGTTAATAGGAGATTAAAAATATTGGCGATTTGTGTCATAATATTAGAAGTGTTTGTTTACAAATAATTCATATTATGTTCATATGTAATTGCTAAAATAGGACATATGTATTACTAGAATCCTAATTGTAATTTGTCTCTTGAAGGAGAATATGGATGTCTGATAACAATAAAAAAGATTTTGAATTTATTAAAGAACAAGTAATAGAGAAAAAGCGTAAAAAATTCAAGAAAAAAGTGCTGCCGTTTCTCATGACTGTGTGCCTTGCCATAATATTCGGACTGATCGCAGCCATAACGTTTGTCATTACTGAACCAAAGCTTTATGAGCTTTTACATAAGGAAGAGGAAACGAAGACACCTGCGGTATATCCCACGGAGTTTCCGGAGGACACCATATCCGAGGTCGAAGCTGAGGAGAATGAAAAGGAAGAAACTCAGGTACTTGATAATGAATCTTCTGAAGGAACCGAGGGAGAAGAAGTGGAACCGGCGCCGGTCATTATAGAGCAGCCAATTGAAGCAGATATTGAAGATCACAGCAGTATCTATGATGGATTACGCAAGGTATCCCTTGAGGTGGAGAGATCTCTCGTTACAGTAGTGAGTATCAATGATGAGACGGATGTATGGTTCGGAACCAGTGTTGAGCTGGTGAAGGAGACTTCCGGTCTGGTGTTCTTCAATGATAATTACAGTTTATTAATATTAGTTAGTTGGGACCGGATTAAGGATGCGGATACGGTAAGGATCAAATTCTCGGACAGCTTTGCAGTTGATGCCGTCGTCCAGGATTATGAGAGTGAGATTAATCTGGCTATGTTAGCGGTTCCGTTAGAGAATATCCCGATTACCTATCTGAGCAATCTTCAGGCTGTAGAACTAGGAGAATCCTATACCTTAACCGTAGGTAGTCCGATTCTTGCATTAGGTAGTCCCAATGGTCATACTGGATCGATGGAATCAGGAATCATCTCAAGCAGAAACAGTTATGCCTATATCACGGATAATAAGCTCGACTTATTTAATACAGATATCACGGACAATGAGAATAGTGATGGTGTGATTGTCAACATGAGGGGTGAGGTAATTGGTTTGATCACCAGAACCCTGAAGGATGAGATGAACGAAGAACTCAGCACAGCCATCGGAATTAGTAAGCTGAAGTCTATTCTGGGAAGTATGGTAAGCAATGAAGCGCGTAATTATTTTGGCGTAAAAACGATAGACATGCCCGATGCAGCAAGGCAGGAATACCATGTTGCTAATGGTATCTATGTGAATGAAGTTCTGGAGGATTCTCCCGCGTTCCAGGCAGGGCTTCAGATTGGAGATATCATACTTCAGTTAAATGATAATACAATTATTAATACAAATAATTTCTATAATTTCATTGGACTCTATATGGCAGGGGAAGACGTAACGGTTAAGGTTTTACGGACGACAGGTACAACGCAGCGTGAGATGGAAATTGTAGTAACCCTTGCAGAGAAGGAAAAATAAATAAACGATGAAAGGAATGTCAGTAATAAACTGTGACATTCCTTTTTTATCGGATTGGAGACTTCGTCCTATAACAGGACCTGGGATTGCACAATCTGAAGATCCCAGTCCGGCTTACCGATAAGAAGAGAAGTAAAATAATTTAATGCTTTATATATCTTCGGGGGTAGGTTATAATATGATAAATAGCGTAAAGTTTTAATTATAGAAAGGTAAAATAGAATGAGATATATTCAGGAACTGAGAGAGAACGATTTTATAAAAAATGAGATATATTTATGCAAGTCTAAGCAGACCTTGACCGGTAAAAGTGGAAAGAGCTATGTGTCTTTAGTGTTACAAGATAAGACAGGCACCATTGATTCCAAGATCTGGGACTTTAGCAATGAGATAGAGCAGTATGATTCCATGGATTTCGTACATATTGATGCAAGGGTGAATAGCTTTCAAGATTCACTCCAGCTCAATATCAGTAGAATATATAAGGCAAGAGAAGGGGAGTATTATCCCGAGGATTATTTTCCGGTAACTACTAAGGATGTTGAGACAATGTACCGTGAGATTAAGGACTATGTTCTGGGAATTAAGGATTTGAACCTTAGAGCCTTAACAGAGGACTTTTTCATCAATAATACGGAATTTGTTAAGAATTTCAAAAGCCATTCTGCGGCGAAGAGTGTGCATCACAGCTTTATGGGTGGTTTATTGGAGCATACCTTAAGTGTAGTGAAGCTTTGTGAATTCTATACGAACAGCTATCCGGTACTGAATAAGGATCTGCTGATCACCGCAGCCCTGTTCCACGATATCGGCAAGATGGAGGAGCTTTCAACCTTCCCGGAGAATGATTATACCGATGATGGTCAATTACTGGGGCATATTTTCATCGGAGCGAATACCATAAGCAGCTACATTAAGAAGGCGCCCAAATTCCCGGCGAAGCTTGCGAATGAGCTAATACACTGTATCTTAGCTCATCATGGAGAATTGGAATATGGTTCACCGAAGAAGCCGGCAACAGCAGAAGCGATGGCGTTACACTTTGCAGATAATACGGATGCGAAGATGCAGACCATCTCAGAGATGCTTTCCGCTTGTGATCCGAAGGTGGAATGGTTAGGCTACCAGAGACTTTTCGAGTCTAATATTAGACGAAGCACAAAGGGCAAGGAATAAGTTAAGGAAGAGATAGTGCAAAGATAGGATAAGAATTAGTACTAGGTTAATTCGGAGTTAATAGATACAATCTTCGAGGAAATCGTATCTTAAATAGGATAGAATATGGTGAGGGTTGTCATAATTAGCTGTGCAGGCTGATAGGGCAATCCTTATTCAGGAATAGAATGAGGAAGATTATGGCAGTGTTAAAGAAGAATGATCAAGTAGAGATTAGGATTGAGGACATCGGCTCTGAGGGGGAAGGAATCGGCAGATACGAGGGTTATACCTTATTTGTCAAGGATACTGTTATGGGAGATGTGGCTCTGGTTCAGGTGATGAAGACCGGTAAGACCTATGGTTATGCCAGATTGGTGAAGTTATTAGAGCCCTCATCCTTTAGAGTTGAACCCAGGTGTCCGATTGCAGCACGTTGCGGCGGCTGCCAGCTGATGCATGTGGATTATGCCAAGCAGTTAGCATATAAGGAGGACAAGGTACGTAACTGCCTCTTAAGAATCGGAGGCTTTACGGAGATACCCATGGAGCCCATCTGTGGCATGGAGGAGCCCTATTATTATCGTAATAAGTCCCAGTATCCGGTGGGTAGGAACAAAGATGGCAGCATTGCCATCGGCTTCTATGCCGGAAGAACCCATACTATCATTGATACCTCTCATTGTTATATCAGCGCCAAGGAGAATGAAGAAATCATCGCCTTCCTGCGTTCCTTTATCGAGAAATATAAACTGGAGCCCTATGATGAAGAACTTCATAAGGGGTTGCTGCGCCATATCCTAACCAGAGTTGGATTCCGAACAGGTGAAATCATGGTATGCTTAGTCATCAACGGCAAAGATATACCCCATAAGGAAGAATTAGTTGAGGGTCTTAAGAAGATTGAAGGGATGAAGAGTATCTGCCTGAATGTGAATAAGGAGAAGACCAATGTTATTCTTGGCGATAAGATTATCCCTCTCTGGGGAGAACCTTATATCACAGATTACATCGGTGATATCAAATATCAGATCTCCCCACTGTCCTTCTATCAGGTGAACCCGGTTCAAACCAAGAAGCTCTATGATATTGCTCTTGAGTATGCTGATTTGCAGGGAGAAGAGACCGTATGGGACATCTACTGTGGCATCGGAACGATCTCACTATTCTTAGCCCAGAAGGCGAAGAAGGTATATGGAGTTGAGATTGTACCTCAGGCCATCGAGGATGCCAAGAAGAATGCTTCGATTAATGGAATTACTAACACAGAATTCTTCGTTGGAGCAGCAGAAGAGGTACTTCCAGCAAAGTATAAGGAAGAGAAGATCTATGCCGATGTGATTGTTGTGGATCCCCCGAGAAAGGGCTGCGATCAGAGCTTACTGGACACCATCTTAACGATGGCACCGAAGCGCGTAGTCTATGTTTCCTGTGACCCTGCAACCCTGGCGAGAGACTTAAAGTATCTTTGTGAGAAGGATTATGAGCTTAAGAAGGTAAAGGCAGTGGATCAATTCGGACATTCCACCCATGTGGAGACGGTAGTGATGCTTTCTAGGAGTGGCTGTTGAAATACAATAAATAATGATATTAACTAATAAATAATGATATCATACAATAAATAATGATATAAGTACTTAAATGTATAAATTCCCCCTCATGATTAGTTGCAATTTGTGCAAGTGATTTGAGGGGGATTTTTATGCCTCGACGGAAGATAACTTAATGAAAGAGAAAATTGCTAAATGGATAGAGGAAGGCCAAGGAGAAAAAGTCCGAATATAGGGTAAGAGTAAAACGAGTGTAAAGATACAGATAAACATATAGATAGAAAAACAAAAGTATAAGAAGTTAATAACGAATGGGAGGTAATAAAATTTGAAAGCATTTTTTGTAAGACATTATTTGTAAATACTTCTTATTACAAATCTATAAAAAATGTATTTTATTTTGTCACTCATGGTGGTAAAATATGGATAAACAAAGAATTATCATATAAAATAAATTCTGTACAGAAAATTAACTACTAATAATAGCAATAATGCGAAGTTGGAAAATGGGACTGTACAAGCTATTGTAAATCAATTGCATGGTACAATAACATCCGCGAAATTGACGAAGAGAGAAAAAGAATTTGGCAGAGAATAATGAATTTTCGACATGTGGAATGATTATAGAAAGATACTTATTTATCAAGATAAATTTTCTA
>JAQZBA010000208.1 GCA_029239365.1 Herbinix sp.
CGGGAGTCTCAATGAAAAGTAATTGGAAATCGCAGGTTGCCAAGGTGACAGGAACGAATATGAAATTCGACCGGAAGGTTCTTAAGATAAAAAAGTCTTGGGACGAAGTGTCAAGTTTGCTTAACGGCAGTGTGAAGAAGAAAAAGAAGAAATAGCAGTAGAAATCATACTTGTCTTTTTATGCTGACTGATATAATATTAATTTGTATTCACATAAAAAAAGTATTAATTGAGATACTAACTAACAAAAGGATGAATTCTTGCCCGCTATTCACGTAGTCGGATCAAGATTAGAATGGAGGAAAACGAATGGCATTGCAATTTACAGACGTTAATTTTCAAAAGGAAGCTTTGGAATCAGACATTCCTGTATTAGTAGACTTTTATGCTGACTGGTGCGGTCCCTGCAAGATGATTGCTCCTATTGTAACAGAGCTTGCAGAAGAATATGAGGGTGTATTCAAGGTTGGTAAGTTGAACGTAGACCAGGAACAAGGCACAGCAGAGAAATATCGCGTTATGTCGATTCCAACCTTAATCGTATTCAAGAATGGTGAAGCGGTAGACAAGGTGGTTGGGCTTGTATCCAAGCAGGTGCTTCAGGACAAGCTTAAAGCGCATAAATAATTAGCTTGAAAAGAGATAAGATTTTTTCTGAAGAGTATGACCGATAGGAATTGGAATATATCAGAAAGAAATGTAATAAAATAGGTAGAAACGGGAAGAAAAGCCTGTTGTATCAAGACTTTTCTTCCTGTTTTTATTAGGCTAAAAATAAATTATCGATTTTTTTAAAAAAATTAAAAAAACACTTGCAATTTGCTTCGGGATTATATATAATAATTTTTGCGTTCGGTAATTACGAAAAACAAAAAGTAAGACAAACCAAACGGCAATTATGCGTTTCTAGCTCAGTTGGTAGAGCACCTGACTCTTAATCAGGGTGTCCAGGGTTCGAGCCCCTGGAGACGCACTATAGAAGTCTTGATTTGACAGTCCTGGTAACTGTTGGGTTAGGGCTTTTTTGTTGCGTTAAGTTATCTACATATTTAGTTTGAGATAAAATATATTTAGAATGTGGTAGAACGCGTATGGCTAAAAAGAAAGTCTCTGTCACAACATTTATTTTCACTTTAATAATAATCGTTATCTCACTTACAAAAATGTGCTAATTATTATTCTTGGCAAGCATATAATGATATTAATGATATTAAGTGTAGGTATTTAATGGAAATATATATAGTTCAAATAGGGGATGATATTTTTTCAATAGCTGATAATTATGGGGTTCCTGTTATGAAATTAATACAGGATAATGGACTTGTAAATCCATATAACTTAGTTCTAGGCCAAGCAATTATCATAGTATTCCCAAGCCAGACTCATACTGTTGAAGAAGGAGATACATTAGCCAGTATTGCAAATACTTACGATGTTACGCTAATGCAATTATTAAGAAATAATTCTTTTCTGTCGGAAAGGAATTATATCTACCCAGGTGAAACATTAGTGATTAAGTACAACACAAATCAAAAAATATCAATCAATGGATTTACTTATGCTTTCATTAATAAAGATATACTTATAAAAACTTTACCATACTTGACGTATCTTTCGGTTTTTAATTATAGAATTTCAGAGGGAGCTGAAATAATCACTTATTATGATGATTCTGAACTTATAAAATTGGCGAAAGATTATGGGGTTGTTCCACTTATGATGCTGTCAGTCCTATCGCTTCAAGGAGATGTAGATATCGAGTTGGCGTATAGTATTTTATTAAACGAAGAAAATCATAGTCGTCTTATTACAAATATTCTAAATATACTAAAATCATCTGGATATAACGGTATCAATCTTTTGATTAGTATCATAAGTGAAAGTAATCAAAAAATATATTTGGATTTATTAACGAAAATTTCAATTGCTTTAAATAATGAGGGATACCTCTTTTTTATAACTATAAATCCTAATTTGACTATTATCGATGATGAAATATCATTTGAACAGCTTGATTATTCGTCTATTAGCAAGTTAGTAAGTGGTATTATGTTTTTGCAGTACGTATGGGGAAGAAAACCAGGACCTCCCTCACCAGTCAGTTCATTTACTATGATAAGTGATTTTATTGATTATACAGTTACAACAGCTCCACCAGAGGCAATTTCTATAGGAAATCCACTTATTGCCTATAATTGGGCACTTCCTTATAATGAACTTAACAAAGATGCTTATTCACTCACCTTAAATGCGGCCATAATCTTAGCTTATGATGTAGGTGCTGCAATTCAGTTTGATGAAACATCACAGACACCATATTATCAGTATCAAACCATTTTTGCGAGCACAGTAGTTGACCAGATTGTAGGGTATATTGATGTCAGAAGTATTAATGCCGTATTTAAATTAATTATTGAAAAAGCCCTGGCGGGTTCAGGTATCTGGAATATCATGATATACTATCAGCAAATATGGACATTGATAATTTCACAATATGAAATAGAAAAAATTTTACCTGAAGAATAAATTTCTTCATTAATTGGATGATTTCAAGAACGATATCAATTAATCGGATACGAATAAAAGTATTCTCTACGTTATTACATATATAGATTGAGATAGAATATATTTAAATAAGTCCATTTTCAGGGTGCATCAGATGTATCAAAGAGCGGAGAATGAGGTAAAAATAAATCTATGTAACCAGACGGTTGGAGAAATAGTAAGGAATCCTAATCCTGCTGATATCACTATATCACCCGAATACAATATCGAAGTATTTGTACAAGGTCTAGATTCACCGATCAGTATGTTTTTTATTGAAAATGGAGATATGATTATTGCAGAATCAGGTCAATCAACTGGAAATCCAAGAGTGTTATTACTATCCAATGGCAATTTTGAAGTGATTGCAGACGATTTTGCGATTCCAATCACAGGAACAAACTATCTAGATGGAAAAATCTATATATCCCAGAGAGGTATTGTCACTTCAATATCGCCAGATGGAACAAGACAGAATATTATTAGAGGATTACCCAGTAATGGGGATTATTATAACAGCAGAGTCGAGATAGGTCCTGATAACAAAATATGTATTGGATTCTGGAGTGAGTTACCGTGACAATCCCAATGCTTTCATACCTCAGACGGGGGTAATTTGGAGAATATCCAGAAAATAAATTATTAATTGTTTTATTCAGAGGGTTTAGTATTTGCGCCGAAGTTGCATCGTAGAAGTATCGATTTTGTAGTCAGCTGAGCTACAGGGTCGATGCTTTTTTCTTGCCCTATTAACGCTAATGTATTATGATACATTGTATCGAGATAGATATTATTATGGTCAGAGGAGCTGCATATGAAAAACAAAATCTTACAGATGCGCCCGGAATTATTGATGTTCATCATCCTGATTTCCGCAGTGGCGCTGGGTAACGGCCTAAGTGACGGCGTTTACTCTAATTATTTTAAGGAAGTATACAAGGTCACAGCGTTCCAACGAGGCTTTATTGAATTTCCGAGAGAGCTGCCGGGTCTGTTGTGTGCTTTTGTAATTGGATTAATCGGGTTTCTTGGTGACATCAGAATGGCATTCATAGCGCAGATTCTAGCCGCGGTGGGGGTAACCCTACTTGGATTATTTACCCCTTCTTTTGGTGTAATGCTGATTTTCCTATTCATCAATTCCATGGGAATGCATCTGTTTATGCCTTTATCGGACTCCATCGGAATGTCTCTTGCTGAACCGGACCAGATCGGAAAGAGAATGGGTCAGTTCTCTAGTGTGAAAGCGATATTCAGCTTATTTGCAGCCTTACTCGTATTTTTCGGTTTCCGTATGGGAGTATTCTCTTTTGAGAGCAATATTAAATGGATCTTTCTTATATCGGCAGTAGCTTTTGTAATAGCAATTGTTATGGCGGCAATTATGATAGGCAAGGTAAAACCGAAGAAGACAGCGCCGCGCAGAACGAAGCTGATATTTCGTAAACAGTATCGATATTATTATCTTCTTACTATATTAAAGGGAGTGCAGAAGCAAATTGCTTTTGTATATGGGACCTGGGTTATCGTTGATCTATTATTGAAGAAAGCAGATACCATCGCATTACTAACAATCATTGTTACCTTTATCTCCATCTTTTTCTTAAGCCAGCTTGGCCGTTGGATGGACCGCTTCGGTATCAAGAAAATGATGTATCTGGATGCATTAACCTTCATTATTATCTATATCATCTATGGCTTCGTCGTATGGGGTATGGTGGAAGGTGTACTTCCTAACCATGGCTGGTCTGTATGGTTTATCTACCTTTTATATATCTCAGACCGCCTATCGATGCAGATTGGTATGGTAAATTCAATTTATTTGAAATCGATAGCACTTGATCCGGAGGAGGTAACTTCAACATTATCTACAGGAATTAGCTTGGATCATCTTGTATCTATCACTGCAGCGCTGATTGGTGGTGTGGTATGGTCTACTTGGGGGAGCCAGTGGGTATTCTTCTTAGCCGCAGCCTTTTCCCTAGGTAATCTGTATGTTGCTATCAAGGTACAGCCAAAGAAAGAACAGGAAGAATCAAGAGTGCTGCGGGAGCAGATGCAGAGCAGAAAGTGAAAATAGCATAAGAGAAGGGCGTGCGACATTTTTACATATTCTTGTATTTTTGGTTAATCCTAATTTATAGTGCAAAATTACAGCATCATTTCCTGGAATTTTGGCTATATAAAATCTATTCACACTTGCAAACATGATGCTGTAAAGCAGTATCATAAGTAAGACCTGAAAGAAGTTCAAAATGAAATTCCTAGAGGCGGCTACTACGGCATCTCAGATCATGGAGGAAGAAGATCATAAGGAGGTATCATACGATTAACCAGAATCCATCACACAGTTATTTTAAAGGTTGGTATTTTAAGAATCAAAAGGAGAATGACATCATATCCTTTATTCCGGCTTATCATATGGATGAAGAGGGGAGGCAGTCGGCTTCTCTTCAAGTGATTACATCAAAGGAGGCGCACCAGATCTTTTATCCCTATCAGGACTTTCGTGCTTCCACAAACAAGCTGGCAATTCAGGTGGGGGAGAATCTATTTACCTCACAAGGCATTCGCTTGAATATCAAGACGGACAAGCTTACGGTTACGGGAAAGCTTAATTATGGCGCGTTTACCCCAACAAGACATGATATTATGGGACCCTTCCGCTATGTTCCGGGGATGCCATGCTATCATAACATTTACAGCATGGCACACGGTATCAGTGGTGAACTTATGGTCAACGATACCAGGATGGATTTTAACAGGGGGCAGGGTTATATCGAAGGAGATCAAGGCTCAGGGTTTCCGAGTGATTATCTTTGGACACAGTGCAGTTGGCAGGAAGGTGACTACAATTCACTGATGCTGTCGGTAGCTGACTTACAGTTAGGTCCTTTCTCCTTTACCGGTTGCATCGGTGTTGTCTATTATAAGTGGAGGGAATATCGCTTTGCCACCTATCTAGGTGTTAAAATCAAGAAAGTCAGCCCGCAGGAGTTATGGGTGCAGCAGGGAAAGTGTGAGCTGCAAGTGAAGCTTCTTGATAAATTTGAGAACTCACTGCTGGCTCCGGTCAAAGGGAGTATGATTCGCACCGTTTATGAGAGTGTGGATGCCAGAGTTCAATATCGCTTTACCATCGATGGAATGCTGTTGTTTGACTTCGTTGGGAAGGGGTGCTTTGAAAGAGGCTTGTAATTCAAAGAGCAGAGAGGTTAGGTAATAATGCATCGTAAAGGGGGAGAAGGATGCCAGAACGTTCAGGAAAGACCGCCGGAGTTATCTCTGCGGCTAAGAAGATTACCAGGAAAGAACAGACGGATTCCCTATTACAGATTGGGTCTATTTCCGCAATTAAGAGAATTGTTCTGACGTTCCAGGTAGCAGGTATTGATCCCATTGTTATTATAACAGGTTATGATTCTGATATTATCGAGCGGGAGCTCTGTGACTATGGTGTTATTTTTCTTTATAAGGAGAATTATGAGCAATACCAATTATTTCATCTGGCGAAGCTGGGACTTACCTACCTTCAGGGAAAGTGCGACAAAGTCATGTTTACTCCCGTGGATATTCCTTTGTTTAGTCCGGACACCTTAAGAATGATGATGGAATGTGAAGAGAAGGCGGTATCCCCCTCCTATCAGAACATAATAGGACATCCAACACTGATTGCTTCACAGATTAGTCCCTCGATTCTTGCTTATCAAGGGGAAGGCGGAATGCCCGGAGCCTTGGAAGAGCTTGGAATATCCAGGAGGATCATTGAGGTTGAGGACGAAGGAATTATTGAAGATACGGAACTCCTGGAATATAAGTCAGAGCTGGTTCGAAAGCATAATAGCGACATCTTACATCCTTATCTTAAGCTCAGCCTAGAGAAAGAAAGCTTATTCTTTGACGCTAAAATGAAGCTCTTACTTACCTTGATTCAAGAGACTAACTCAGTGAAAAGTGCTTGCAAATCCATGGCGTTGTCTTATAGTAAAGCCTGGAATATGCTGAAGGTGCTGGAGGAGGCAGTTCAATATAGAGTAATTACAAGACAGCAGGGTGGAAGCCGAGGCGGTAAGGCAGAGCTTACGCCAGAGGGAGAACACCTTCTTAGAAAGTATGAGCTCCTTGAGAATAGAGTAAAAGAATATACCAGAGACGAGTTCCGTCGGATCTTTCTTGAAGGAAAGGAATGACCGAGTTGTTTTGTTAAACAATTTGAAACATTTGCCATAAAATCTTAAAATAGAATAATAGAAAAGGCTTGAGAATAGGAAGGCGACCATATGGATAAGATTTTAGTTGTTTCTCACTGTATCCTGAATATCTCATCAAAAGTTAC
>JAQZBA010000209.1 GCA_029239365.1 Herbinix sp.
ACGAATATTGATTTCTCACTAACAGAAGGAAAGACTAAGCCACCGGCACCCTTTAATGAAGCAACGCTATTATCTGCGATGGAAAATCCAATTCATTTTCTAGAGCACAAGGATAAAGAGATGGTCAAGACCTTGGGAGAAACAGGCGGTCTTGGAACCGTCGCTACCAGGGCTGATATTATAGAGAAGCTCTTTAACTCCTTCTTAATGGAGAAACGAGGGAAAGAAATCTATATCACTTCAAAAGGAAAGCAGTTACTGGAACTGGTACCGGAAGACTTAAAGAAGCCGGAGTTGACGGCTTCGCTCGAGATGAAGCTATCGAAGATTGCTAAGGGCAGCTTAAAGAAGCAAGAGCTTATGAATGAAATGGCCGCCTACACCAAGGAGATAGTCCTAGAGATTAAACAAAATGACGGAAAGTTCCGCCATGATAATTTGACTAATACAAAATGCCCTGAGTGTGGTAAGAAAATGCTTCTGGTCAGTGGGAAAAACAGCAAAATGCTGGTATGCCAGGACCGTGAATGTGGTCATAGGGAGACAATTGAACGAACGAGCAACGCTAGATGTCCGGTTTGTCATAAGAAGATGGAGCTGGTAGGAAAAGGAGAAGCACAGATATTCACCTGTGCTTGTGGTCATAAAGAGAAAATGGCTGCTTTCCAGGAGCGACGTAAAAAGGAAGGTGCGGGTGTGAGCAAAAAAGACGTTGCAAACTATCTGAATCAAGCGAAGAAGGAAGAACAGGAGCCAATCAATACTGCGTTTGCCGATGCCTTTGCGAAGCTGAAGCTATAACTGCTCTAAAACTTCTCTGGCAGCTCTAATTTTAGTCCCATCCGTCTGCCAGATCTCATACTCACTCAGAGAAGGTAACCCCATTGGGACATCCTTCTTGCGGTAAAGCATTCGGCTATCAAGAACCACTTTGCCTGTCATATGATAGGAGGTGGCATGAGTTGCCTCATATAATTCTTTGATAGCCGAGGAATCCACACCACTGCCGACCAAGATATCAATCTCTCCTGCCGCCTGCTGCACTAAGTCGCGGAGCAATTCCTTTCCCTCCAGACAATGATTCGCTTGACCTGAGGTCAGAATAGAATGAATTCCGATACTCTTCGCTTGCGTTAAGGCTTCATATGGATTACAGCATACATCAAAGGCTCTGCTTAAGGTTACGGACATACTCCCTGCTAATCTCACCAGTCTGGACATTCGTTCTAAGTCAAGGGTGCCATCCGGTCTTAGTATACCGATTACGATGCCATCTGCACCTAAGGTTTCGAACATCCGGACTTCTTCTTCCATTATCTTATACTCATGTTCAAAATAGCAGAAGTCGCCGAACCTAGGACGGATTAATACATGGAGTTTATTGTTGCAGTGCTTTTTCACTTCTTGATATAGGTGGACACCGGGAGTAGTACCTCCAATAATTAAATTACCGCATAGCTCCAGTCGATTAGCTCCATTTTCGGTAGCGAGGATTGCTGACTGTACGGAATCTACACAACCTTCTAATATAAAATCTTTCATAATATCACCTACATTTCCTCAATAATGCCTTTTAGCTTCCTACTCTCTTCAAAACCGGGATCGATTCGGAGTGATTTCTCTATGTACTCCAGCGCTTTATCCAGCTCCTGCAAGTTGTAATAGCATAAAGCAATCTCATAATTAACGGCAGCATCTGCACCATAAAATTCTAAAGAGGACTGATAAAGCTTGATAGCATCAATATCATGTCCAAAATAGGCTAATAAGGATCCTAAACAGGAGGCTAAATCGCCCTCTTCCCCAATCGGGAAATAATGCTCCCAAACATTATGTATGGCAGTAATCAGCTCATCTTCCGGAAAATCCTCCTCGACAGAGATTCTCTCAAGTAAGGTGTTATAGAATTCCAGGAAGGTCCTTGAATCCCAGACTGTATATCGCAGAAAGGTCAGCAGCTCCTTCGTGGTAAGAGACTTATTGTGTGGTATAACTGCTTTCTTAATAATATAAAAATCATCGGGCCCAATGTGATCAACAATCTCGGAATAGGCCAGGGTAGTTTCTGTAAAATCATGAGGTCGTTTGCTTAGTAAGAACAAAGACATTGTAACATTTTCATGATCATAGTTACTATGAATCGCTTTTCCGCCAAGGCTATTAAAATATAATTCCAGAGCATGAAAATTAACAGTCAGTGATATGGAGCCATGCTTTGACAAAAAAGGGTGATAATTGTTGTGCATCGATGATAGGTTCCGGTAACCTTTATCAGTGGAAATCACGATAATATCATCGCCGGATAGCTTTATTAATCGATTAATACAGCTTATGGCAACGGTTGGTATGGAAAAAGCGGTATCCTCCAAACAATCTTGATAGAATAGTAGAATCTCATTCATATTAGCATCTTCGTAATAGCTACTACCTTGTATCTGCTCGTCGGTATAGTCATAGTCCAGACCCGCCAGAATGGATTGATCCTCAGGATCAACTTGATCACCCCGGGAGGTAATTGTAACCAAGCCTTCAAAAAGTTCACCTTTGTCCACATAGAAAGTATCTTGAGGAAGACTGTCAAAGGTGTAATTCGCGATTAAGATGAGTGGGTTCTTAAGCTCACCCTCACGAAGAACTTCACCGCAATATCGTAATCGAAGTTCTTCATCACAAGCCATATCAAAGGTTGCACAATCAAGTACTCCACTTTCAAAATAAGGCTTTAATAAGCTGTGATTCTGCCAGTAGGTGACATTCCTCTCAGCAAGATCCGTTATAATATATTTGAATTTTAACCCTTTTAATGAGGAGTGCTCAATCATAGGTAAGAATCTCTTAAGAAAAGTATATGTGAATCGGCCGACACCTGCCGCAAGCTCCATGATATAAATGGTAGTAGTTACATCAAAAGTATCGCTCGAGGCGATATCTCTACAATATCCAAATACAGTTTTGGCATATATGTTAGCAATATAGGGATTTGTGGTTATATATTGAGGTACAACTCCCTTAATCCATGCTTCCGGACCTTGATTTGAATAGAAGTCTGCCTGTAATTTCCATAGCATAGACTTCGATAAAGGCTTATTGGCTTCCAGTATCACGCCGGTATTCTCTGAACTTTTCGACTTGTTCGCCCTGTTAATTTTATCTTTTTTGATTGTATTCGCCAAAACAATACCTCCTATAGTTCTATTATAATCTCTCATAAGCATAATTCTATAAACTCTGCTCCCGGCAAGTATACTTCTATAATCCCCCAGCAAGCATACTTCTAAAATTCCTCAGCAGACATACTTCTACAATCACCCGGCAAGAATAATTCTATAAGATCCCTGCAAGTATACTTCTACAATTCCCTAGCAAGGATACCTCGACTATCTCCCTGTAAGCATACTTCGACACTCAAAGGGCAAAAATATACGGCTCGATATTAATATGTATTCATCCAAAATAGTACGTCATAATATTTTATTAGTCAATATCTCCATTCAAGGTATGTAGAAATAAAATTTTATGATTCATAATTAAAAATAGAAATTTTAAATTGAAATATTATGATTAACAAGAAAAAATAAATTTTATAAATCATATTGACCGAATCGGTTTATGAGAGTATACTCTCTGTATAAACCGATTCGGTCAATGACAAAAGGAGGGGTTAGATTATTGGAGAAATTTCATAATTTACCATTAGAAAAGCAAAGTTTAGTCATTAATGCTGAACTGGAGGCCTTTGGTACCAATGGTTATAAGAAAACATCGGTAAGCGATATCGCAAATACTGCCGGAATATCGAAAGCTATGATTTTTCACTACTTTAAAACCAAAAAGGATTTGTATTTCTACCTTCTCAACTTTTGCGTCAATTTGGTTATGGAAGAAATCAATGATAAGTTTGATTGCAGTGTAACGGATTTTTTCGATAGAATTAAAATGGCAACAGTACTTAAAATAGCGGTAATTAAAAAGCACCCGGCTTGCCTGACCTATCTGAATAGTGTTTATTACGAAGCCAATGAAGAGGTGAAAGATGAAATAGCTTCTATGATGTCCCAGGGGGATGCCTTCAGAAACAAATATGTGTTTGAAGGCTTAGATTATTCAAAGTTCAAGGACAGTGTGGATGTAACGCTTGTAATGAAAATGCTGATGTGGATTAGCGAAGGCTTTACTAATCCTTCAAAAAGTCTTCAGACAAAAGACCTCGATACCATATGTGATGATTTTTACGAAAGTCTGAATCTGCTTAGGAATAATCTTTATAAGGAACAGTATCTGTAATCATTATTTGAAATGTCAATTTTACTGTCATTAGACCGGAAAATATTATTGGAGGATAAATTCATGAATGTAATTGAAATCAAAAATCTAACGAAGAATTACAGGAAATCAAGAGGTATCGTAGATGTTAATCTTAATATTGAAGAAGGCGAGATATTCGGGTTTATCGGTCCCAACGGAGCAGGTAAATCTACAACCATCCGAACTCTGCTGGGACTAATCTATCCATCTAGCGGTACTGCTACCGTGTTTGGAAAGAACTGTATTGAACATCCGGATGTAAGAAAAGAGATTGGTTATCTTCCTTCTGAAGTATTCTATTATGATAATATGAGGGTGATCGATTTATTAAAATATTCCGCAAGCTTCTATAAAAAGGATTGCACGAAACGGATCAATGAGCTTGCTGAGATTATGGACTTGGATTTGAAGAAGAAAATTGATGAGCTTTCCTTCGGTAATAAAAAGAAAGTCGGAATTGTACAGGGATTACTTCACGAGCCCAAGCTAATTATTCTTGATGAGCCTACCAGTGGTCTGGATCCCTTAATGCAACAGAAGTTTTTTGATCTTATTGCACAGGAGAATAAAAAGGGAGTTACCATATTCTTCTCCTCGCATATTCTTGGTGAGGTTCAAAAGATGTGCAGCCGTGTAGCGTTTATTAAAGAAGGTAAAATTATAAAAACGGAGAAGATGAGTATCCTCCAAGAGAACAGTTATAAGAGATTCAATATCGAAACAAAATCCGCTATGAATAAAGAAACATTCAACATGAAGGGTGTAAGCAGCCTCGAAGTGAAAAATAACTCAGCTAACTTTATATTCAAGGGCAATATTAATTTCATAATGCAGAAAATCAGTGAAATTGAACTTCGCAATATTTCCATCGAAGAGCCTGACCTTGAGGAAATATTCTTGCATTACTATGCGAAGGAGGATTAAAGGAAATGAATATATTTCTATACGAAATGAAATCACTTAGAAAGTCTATGATTATGTGGACCTTGAGTATGCTGGCGTTAGCTGCGCTTTACCTGTCCATATATCCCAGCATGGCGAAGGATGTGGGGGATTTTAAGAAATTACTAGAGAATTATCCGGAGACAATCCGGGCTATGCTCGGAATTAATCTTGATTATATTGCTTCCTTATTAGGATTTTACTCGATGATATTTTCATTTATTATTCTGTGTGGTGCTATTCAGGCAATGAATCTTGGTGTATCCATTCTTTCCAGGGAATCGCGGGAGCGGACAGCGGATTTTCTCCTGGTTAAGCCGGTGTCGCGTATTACTATTGTAACTGCGAAGCTTGGGGCTGCATTAACAACAGTTGTGATCACGAATATTATATTTATTGCATGCTCAACACTTATGGCTAACTCAGCAAAAACAGGAGAGTTCAGTTTGAAAATATTCTTCCTAATCAACCTAACCATGTTTTTTGTCCAAATCATATTTATTGCCATAGGAATGGTGGTTTCTGTCTTCTTCAAAAAGATTAAAAACGTGCTTCCGATCTCCCTTGGCTTTGTATTTGGTTTCTATATGATTGGTGCGTTATTGGTAACTGACAGCAGCAATAAAGTGGAACGAATGCTATCACCCTTTAAGTATTATGATATCACCTATATCATTCAAAATGGTAATTATGAGGCCCTTTACCTACTGATTGGTGCAGTCATCGTTGTTGTAGCTGTTGCAGTAAGCTATATTGTCTATAACAAGAAGGATATCCATGCAGTAAGCTAAATTCGAATAGGATAGAGGAGGCTCGAATATGAATATATTTTTGAAAGAATTGAAGGCTAACAGGAAAGCCCTGATCATATGGAGTGTATGTATGGCCTTACTGGTGCTGAGTGGTATGGGCAAGTTTACGGCCTACGCCGCAGGTGGTACCAGTAATGAAGTTTTTGATAAATTACCGAATACCATGAAAGTGCTGTTAGGACTGAATGGCTTTGAAGTTACGAAAATCAGTGGGTTCTTTGCTTTTTTATTCCCGTATATTGAGATTACTGCCGCAATCCATGCGGCATTACTAGGCAGCAGTATTATCGCGAAGGAAGAGCGGGATAAGACCACAGAATTTTTAATCGCAAAGCCCGTCTCAAGATATACAATCATTACTTCTAAACTACTGGCTGCATTGGTTAATGTAATAATCCTCAATCTGGTGTCCTTGTTATCTTCACTGGTTATCGTCCCAACCTTTAACACAGGAGAAGATATTACTGGAGAGATTCTAACATTACACTTGATTATGTTCCTTGTTCAGTTGATTTTTCTATCCCTGGGTACCTTGCTGGCAACATGCTTACGTAAGCCAAAAGGATCCGGAGCGATAGCGACAGATATCATAATCATCGGATATATCATCTCAAAGGTAACCGATTTAGTGGATTATTTGAACATATTGAACATTTTTTCACCCTTCAAGTATTTTGATCTGCAAAAGGCGGTATATGGAAATGAAATCAGTATCCCGATTACGTTGCTCTGCCTTGCAATGATTGCCGCTTTTGCTACATTCACTTATTACTTCTACCAGAGAAGAGATATGAATGTATAA
>JAQZBA010000210.1 GCA_029239365.1 Herbinix sp.
GGGGAGCAAACCAGGTGCATGGCCAGGTGTAATCGGTACGTTTCCAAAGATTATCAGTTACCTGTTCAGGAAGAGCAATGGTCCAGCCTTCTGCAATCTGGAGGCAAGGTCCAAGACCCTTAACTAGATTAAGGCGTATCATAGTGACCGGCATCTCAGCTTGTGTAATAAAGCGGGAGGAGTAACCGCCACCTCTAAAATACCCGTTATCTGCCGGATTCCAGGTGGTCGCTCCAAGGATTGCTTCCTGATCCTTCTCGGTGACTTCCCACCATTGCTTCATCACATTCTGACCGTTCTCGTTTTTTGCTTCACCACAAGCATCGAGACAGGCAGCTCCGGAATTAATCAAGTGAATAAAGCCGTGGGAATCCTTAGCCTTGCCTTCAAGCTCATAACCGGTTGCAGCCTTTACTGTCTCCGGACTCCAATAGGTTCTGACATCGGCAAATATCTGGGCTCGATTGGTCAGAAGCTTCATAAATAGCATTCCGATTCCATTGAGAACATCGTTCTCGGTTGCAAGAATATAGGGTTCTCTGGCACCTTCCCAGTCAAAGGAGGTATTAAGCAGGGCTTCTGCAAAATCACAGTTCGGGTAGAAATCAGTCCATTGACGTTGTCCTTGGAAGCCTGCGGCTATGGCATTGTGGCCAACTGCTTCCTCTTCAAAACCCTTCGCAAGATTTGAATTACCATTCATAAGATCCTTAATAATCACCATCATCTTAACAACGAATTCCCAGTCTTTATCTTTATCCTCCCGTGATTTCTGCAGCTCATGGGGGTTCTTATCAAAGCCTTCAGTGCATCTGGCCTTGGTCCAAGCGAGAGCCTTATTATATTCGTCTTCATTGTAGATACCATCTGCCATACGTCTGATTATCTCAACTTCATCGACGGATTCTACACGCATACCAAGATATTCTTCCATGAAAGAAGGATCAATGATGGAACCTCCGATACCCATACAGATGGAACCTATCTGAAGATAAGACTTACCTCTTATGGTAGCAACAGCAACAGCAGCACGGCCAAAGCGTAGAAGCTTTTCCTTCACATCCTCAGGAACAGAAGTATCGGTAGCCGCCTGAACATCGTGCCCATAGATGCCGAAGGCGGGAAGCCCCTTCTGAGCATGGGTTGCAAGCACGGATGCGAGATATACAGCCCCAGGTCGTTCGGTACCGTTAAAGCCCCAGACACCCTTGATGGTCATGGGATCCATATCCATAGTTTCTGCACCATAACACCAGCAGGGAGTAACCGTTAAAGTGATATCAACGCCTTCTTTTCTGAACTTTGCAGCACAAGCAGCAGCTTCTGCAACGCGGCCGATGGTAGTATCAGCGATTACAACTTTGACCGGATCTCCGTTAGAGTAGCATAAATTATCTGTAAAAAGTTTAGCTGCAGCCTTCGCCATATCCATAGTCTGTTGCTCTAGAGATTCACGTACCTGCAGAACACCTCTACGTCCATCAATTGTCGGACGGATACCAATGACAGGGTAATCCCCTATTAATCTGTTCTTTGCCATATAATTATACCTCCATATAATTGAAAAAGTTTTATATATCATTGTATGGTCAGTGATATACCTACCGATTGTCCATAATATCTTAAGAAGAAAGATGATGTAATGATATAGATATTATTATAATATTGATTTTGATTATTTTCCTGTGATATAATTACATAAAATATTAAAATAATCACTTTTGGGGGACAAGATGAGATACCTGGATTATAAGGAACACAGACAACAGGGAACCTATGAGTTTCCATTGGCTTTTTACCAAATGGGTATAGAGGATTATCGCTATCAGATGACCTATCATTGGCATACGGAATATGAAATAATTCTGATTAAAGAAGGAAACTTCCGCCTAACATTGGATGGTCAGCTGTATCAGGGGCAGAAGGGAGATATCTATTTTGTGCCGGCAGGAGTATTGCATGGCGGTGTTCCGGAAGGTTGTATCTATGAATGCATCGTATTTGACATGAAGCTACTACTTGGAGGCAATCACATCTGTAACAAATGGTTGCAGAAAATCATAAAGAAGGAACTGCGTCTACCCTTCATTATATCGGAGCTGGATGTAATCATCACTCAGACTGCCCTTAGTTTATTCTCCCTATTAGAGAAACAGGAGAGAGGGTATGAGTTTCTTGTGCAAGGAAGTTTATATCAGTTGTTTGGCTTACTTTATGAGTTTGGATGCTATTCAAAATATGAGGAGCTGTATCATGAGTACGGTAAGTATATGGACCGATTGAAGCGGGTTATTACTTATATAGAAGATAATTATACGGAAACAATCACTCTTGATAGCTTGTCTGAGATTGCTGATCTAAACCCGAGGTATTTTTGCCGTTTCTTTAAGAAACTGACCGACCGGACACCGATTGAGTATCTGAATTATTACCGGATTGAATGTGCTTGTAGTCAGCTGATTGACAGGGAGCTTCCGATTACAGAAGTTGCCTATAACTGTGGTTTTAATGACTCCAGCTATTTTATTAAGGTATTTCACGATGCTAAGGGAATGACTCCGAGACAATACCGGAAGTTGGAGGAAATAGTATAATTTTACAAAACGATATACTAAGTATTGACAAAAATATTCACTGGTTATATGATTGCTTATAATATTGGTTTGGGTGACACCCGAGCAAATCTAATTAGTACATGAATACATATCGAGGAATGAAAGGGTGGATGTTATGAGCAATTACCATATCGAGACAAGATGTATCCAGGAGGGCTATCAGCCGAAGAACGGAGAGCCTAGAGTATTACCGATCTATCAGAGTACTACCTTCAAATATGATTCCAGTGAGCATGTCGGTAAGCTTTTTGATCTCACAGAAGAGGGCTTTTTCTATACGAGACTTGCGAATCCCACCGTGGATTGTGTAGAGCGTAAGATTGCTTCCTTAGAAGGTGGAGTTGGAGCGATGTGCACCTCCTCCGGTCAGGCTGCAAGCTTGATTGCTGTACTTAACATATGCAGCAGTGGAGATCACATGATTTCATCCGGTGCCATCTATGGAGGAACCACCAATCTCTTTGCTGTAACACTGAAACGAATGGGAATCGAGGTTACCTTTGTTGATCCGAATGCTTCTCTAGAAGAATTACAGAGAGAAATTCAGGATAATACGAAGTTGGTTTTTGCCGAGACAATCGCGAATCCGGCCTTGGTAGTTACTGATATCGAGAAATTTGCTACCTTTGCCCATAAGAATGGGATACCACTCTTAGTAGACAATACCTTTGCGACACCGATTAACTGTAGACCCTTCGAATTCGGAGCGGATATTGTTGTTCATTCAACCTCAAAATATATGGATGGTCATGCGGTGGCTCTTGGCGGAGTTATCGTAGATAGTGGTAATTTTAACTGGGATAACGGCAAGTTCCCAGGGTTATCAACTCCGGATGCTTCCTATCATGGAATGGTTTATTCCAGAGATTGTGGCAGAGCAGCCTTTATCACTAAGGCAAGAGTTCAATTGATGCGTGATCTTGGTTCTGCGCCTGCACCGAACAATGCATTTTTACTGAATCTTGGACTTGAGACATTGCACTTAAGAATGGAGCGCCATTGCAGCAATGCGCTGAGAGTTGCACAATATCTTGAGAAGAATGATAAGATAGCTTGGGTTAATTATCCCGATTTAGAGAGTAATAAATATCATGAATTAGCAATGAAATACCTTCCCAAGGGCTCCTGTGGTGTCATTTCCTATGGTATCAAAGGCGGCAGAGAAGCAGCAGTTAAATTCATGGATAGCTTAAAGCTTGCGGCAATCGTTGTACATGTGGCAGATAATAGAACCGGAGTACTTCATCCCGCAAGTACAACCCACCGTCAGCTTACTGATCAACAGCTGATGGATGGTGGCATCACTCCGGATTTAATCCGTATGTCCATCGGTATTGAGAATGTGGAGGATATTATAGCAGACATTGAGCAGGCATTAGTTAATCTATAATGGAATAGGATTAGGATGATAGGCACGGTTAGAATTAGCGTAACCGTGCTTTTTCAATGGAAAGAAGCGAGACAAGCTTCCAAAATGTAGCTTAATGAAACCGAAAATAATGCATAGCTCAGCTTTTACTATGGACTTAATGCAATTCATGTTTTATAATATGAATAATAATGCTAACATTTGTAGAAATTTGTAGCATTTTAGAACTAAATTATTATTGCTGTATTGACATTATATATACTTGCTTTAAGGCTTTAGAATGGATTCTGAGGCAGCATACTATTAATAGAGATATAGGGAGAACGAATGAAAAGCATTAAGACAAAGGGAATGTTATTTTCACTGGCGATCATATTAATTGTAGCCTCCGCGATAGGAATCAGCGGTTATTTTCGGTTTAAGGAGATCTTGGTAAGTGAAGTAAATAATGCAGTTGAGCGTGTGGCAAAGGAATCAGCATCTCATTTGTCTAATTATTTGCATCAATTTGTACAACCGCTGAGAAGCCTTGCAGAAGATGAGCAGATTGCAGGTATGGATTGGTCGGTTCAACGCCAGGTTTTAGAGAGTCAGATTAATACTCAGTATTTGAATGTTGCGGTAGTTGATAAAGAGGGAAGGGCTCATTATCTGGACGATTCTATCTTGGATCTCGCGGATAGAGGCTATATTCAGGATGCTTTATCCGGTAAATTATCATTTTCTGAGGTAATCATTAGTAGAAAAACACAGCAACCGGTGATTATGGTTGCAACCCCGATCTATCAGGATGATGAGATACGAGGAGCTTTAATTGCCAGATTAGATGTGGATTTTCTTTCGGATTTTGCTTTAACGCGTGGTTATGGAGAGAACGGGAAAGCTTATATAATTAGTGAAGAGGGATCCTTAATATCACGTCCTTGGAAGGAAAAGACAGAGGATGAATATAATCTGTTCCAATTGGCTGCGATTAATCATAAATATGAATCTTTTGCTAAGTTTGTTCAAGGTACCGGTATCTATTCGGTTGGGTACGGGAAATACAATTATGAGGACAATAAGATATTAATGGGTTACGCTCTTGTAGATGATACCAACTGGAGAATCTATATTGGTACCAACGAAGACGAAGCCTTGGAGAATCTGGCCGGTCTAAAACGATTGCTTTTTATAGTAAGCGGTGTTACCTTATTTGGAAGTACACTAGTAGCAAACTTCTTTGTTAGCCGTTTTTCGAAGCCTATCCTTGAACTTGAGCATCTGTTTTCCATCGGTGCTAAGGGTAATCTTACGATCCGATTCACTAGAAAATCCAAGGATGAAATCGGTAGACTGGGCGTAAGCTTTAATCGAATGATGGATAAAATTAAGACGTTGACTCAGTACGATCCTTTGACTACCTTATTAAACCAATATGTTCTGGAGAAAGAAGTTCTATCTTTAGAGCAAAATAATGATCATCCAAATTTCTCTTTAATTATGGTGGCTATCGATAAATTCAGTTATGTCAATGAAACCTATGGATATACTACCGGAGATATCATTCTCTGCGAGGTTGCGAGAAGAATTCTATGTTGTTTGAATGAAAACTATCAGATCTACCGCTATAAGGGTGATGAATTTGTTGTACTTGCGAATGGTTTAGTGACAGAAGAAGAATTGGAAGCGAAAGCGCAGAATATATTGAATGAGATCAAGGAAAACTTTTTGGTCGCAGACAAATCTATCGATATCTGTTATAGCATTGGGTTATTCCTGTGGAATGAGAGCAGTAGAACGGAGGAACCACTAAAAGCAGTGACTCATGCCAAAAATTATGCCAGATTCCAAGGAAGTAACCAGATACAAA
Organism: Herbinix sp.; assembly: GCA_029239365.1. Classification (GTDB taxonomy): domain Bacteria; phylum Bacillota; class Clostridia; order Lachnospirales; family Lachnospiraceae; genus Mobilitalea. The sequence goes on from JAQZBA010000210.1 coordinate 5,837, forward strand.
AATATGATAGGGCAATCTATAACAAATTGGCAGGAGCCTTAGAATTACAGACCGATATTGTTCATGGATTACGAAGTGATGAATTCTTCTTGGTTTTTCAACCTTTATTCTATCTGGGTAACGAGAAAATTGCCGAGATTGAGGCTTTAATTCGTTGGAAGCATCCTACTAAAGGCTTATTGTATCCGGATGAGTTTATTGATATCGCAGAACAAGCGGGCTCTATCATTAATATCGATTATTGGGTAATAGAGACAGCTTGCAAACAACTAAAGAAATGGAAGGATACCAATGTACCACCGGTTTTACTCTCCATTAATATCTCGACCAAAACCTTCGAGACCAGAAAATTCATCTCGGACTTAATCGAATTCGTGCGTCAATATAATGTAGATCCATCCTACCTACAGATAGAGCTGACAGAGCGCATCATCATCAAGAATGTAGAGGAGAGTATCAGTCGACTTCAAATGCTCCGAGATATGGGCTTTCGGGTTGCAATCGATGATTTTGGTATTGGATATTCTTCGTTAAGCTATATTGTACGTCTTCCGATTGATTGCATTAAAATCGATAAATCCTTTGTACAGAATATCTCTTCCAGTAAGGAAGCAAAGACCATTGTATCAACGATTATCAACCTCTGTAAGGATCTTAAGTTGAATGTGATTGCAGAAGGAATTGAGAGTAGTCTGGAATTGGAGTATCTTAAGGTGAATGAATGTGATATCGGACAAGGTTATTATTTCTCGAGACCGGTAGATATGGAAGTAATCGAAAATGATCATCTAATACAGCATTAGGTAGGGAAAAATGTAAGCTGCTGATATTCATAATCCTTTCGATAGGCTTTAATGATGTCCTCCATACGATACAATAGTCCTAACTTGTCACATTCCTCCTGGAATAAGCGGTAGAGCTCCTTTCCCTGTGGGCTGTGACATTCATAGGAAGAACCATAGAGGCGGTGATAGGTATCCTTAAGCTTCTGACCCGGAAATAAC
>JAQZBA010000211.1 GCA_029239365.1 Herbinix sp.
TTTATTCCTCATTGTTACAAGTTAGTGGTGAATGCTATGAGAGTACTACAACTCACACCATTGCCCGTTCTCTAGGTCCTTATAAGTAACAGTAAAGCTGTAATTCTCTAGGTTAGCTAATAATCTGGTCTCATATTCACCGGTAGAACGATAAATATGTAGTAAATGATCTTCGGTATCTTCTACCCTGCATACATCGTCAAAGGCCGGATATTCATTACGAAAACACATCAGTTTGCAGAGCTCTGCAACGACCTGCTTCTTTGCTTCTTCACGAATCTCTTCCACAGTATAATTGTGTCTGCTGATATTTCTAGGGAAGTCCGTACGTTTCATTAATTCATAATCATTATCACCTGCGAGTAATCCCACATAATATACCTGAGGTATTCCCGGTGCGAAGAATTGTATCGCTCTAGAGAGTAGATATGCTTCATCACTACCAACTGCAGAATAATAAGTGCAGTTAATCTGGTATACAACAGGCTTTACATTAGCCTTTGCGCTGAAATCCATCTTAAAGTTGGCACCCTGCTCCAAGGTCCTGTCACAGACTGCTTCGATCTCTTCCTCGGTTAGCAGATCCTTTACATCCACTGTACCGATCCCATCATGTGTATCCAACGTGGTATATTGCTTCCTGGGGCAGATATTCAACCAGTGTTTCAGTCTCTTACCGCTTCGGGTATAAATCGTATGTAATACTAAGGTTGGTAATGCAAAATCATAGATATAATAGCCATGGTCCGCTATCTTCTCCTGGATGATATAGTGATCATGAATCTCCGGTAGCATCGGAATATTTCTTCGGTCAAGTATCTGCTGTACCCGCTTCATCAGATCCCACATTTCCGGTTCCACAAAGAAACAGGAGGTTCCCAACTTCTTTGTTGCGAAAGCGAATGCATCGAGTCTTACTAGAGTAGCCCCATGATCCATCAAGCATTCTAAGGAGCGCTCAATAAATTCCCAGGTAATCGCAGAGGCCATATCAAGGTCCATCTGCTCCTCGCCAAAGGTGCACCAGATCTTCTCAGTGCTACCATCTGCAAATGTAATATCTACACAAGGGGCATGTGGTTTTCTCTTATTTAGCATTGCAACTTCTTCCGTTGTAGGCTCTCCATTAGGCCAGAAGTTTTTGAATCTTAAAAATAAATCCTTGTATTTTGATTCCTCATGCTTTTCTATAAAGTCAATAAAATATTCTGATTGCCTGGATAGATGATTGACCATGAAGTCAAACATCAACTCATAATCTTTTGCTATGTCATCAATGTCCGCCCAGGTTCCGAATTGCGAATCTACTTCTTCATAGGTTAGAGGAGCAAAGCCCCGGTCACCGGAGGAAGGGAAGAAGGGGAGGATATGTATTGACCCGATCTCCCTTCGAAAGTAGTTATCGATCATTTCTTTCATTTCCTTCAAATTCTTACCAAAGCTATCCGCATAAGTGATTAACATTATTTGATTTTTCATCGAAATCCTCCAGGATAAAATTCTGTAATACAGCTAATAAAGACCGGCCGATTGGGGGTGACCTATTCCGCATGAGGGTAAGGCAAGTCCATGTGCATATGTGTGCACATGTATCCACCCCTTTTAAAGATCTGGTTTATGAATCTGCTATAGTACTGATGCTGTCACCATACTACTCCAGTCATTATGATACAAGGGGAGGGTGCGATAACCCGGATTCTCTCTATGATCCAGCAATAACCTCTCCTGCTCTAATTCTTCAATCCGGTCCAGCTTACCTTCGAGATAGCGCTCTACGCTCCAGGTTACATCACGAATTCTCTCTTTGAGACCCCCAATTCTGATACCCTGAACATCAAAGCCAAAGGGCTTGCACTCATGGTACCACTGGGTTCGAAGTGCATTATGGAACACTTCAACCCGGCTTATTAGTTCCGGACATTCCTCACCTGCTATCTTGCTTAAAGTAACGCTGTCTTTTTCATCATAAGCCTTCTTCAGTCTGATTCCCATATCACATTTCAATGTTAACACATGGGCTAGCTTTGACAGTGTATCAAAGAGATAGCTGTACTGCGTACCCTTGGCAGCGATCTCTGATAAGGTGCGATAGCACTCTTCAAAGTGCTTCGGATAAGTCTCTTGATCCACATGTTTATCGTATAGTCCCATCAGAAGATCCTGATAGAATAGGTACTTGGCAGGTCCAACCGAGATACGTCCGGGCGACGGATTATCCGGCGTCAGATTAACGGAATCTAACTGCATAAAATCTTTATATTCCATATGGGTACAGGTCTTAAGGCGTCTTGCTACTTGTTCCTCTGTATCTACTCCCCGGTAGCAATATTCTGCATATAGCTGTAATACCGGGCCAACAACAAAGCTGGAACATTCTGCTCCATTATCACCCCATCCGGTGACGATCACATCGGTTACCTTTTGTTCTTTGCAGCTCTGCAGCGCCAGCTTTGAGATCATCATACTGTGATGCAGCAAGGGTGCAAAACCCTGCCATTTCCATGCTCCTCCGGCAAAACCAATTGCATCGGACAAAGTACTGTGACGTTCCAGCATCTTATCATATTTACTCTTATCTCTTGAATAATAATCCCAGTAAATCAATTGAACCCCAGAAGGAATCATATCCTTAATCTGTACAGAGATGTCAGTGGTAAGATTATAATAATCGGAGTTATTCGGTAGCATCTTGAAGAACATATCACTCCACATCATCACCTGAAAATCGTATTTTTTACAAAGCTCCACTACCTTCTTCAAATGCTGCATCATGATTTCTGTGCGCTCTGTATATCCATTCACCTTAAGATATTTACCAAGACCCAGCTGTTCTGCTTCATCCATACCAATATTAATTCTTCTCGAAGTGAACACTTGCGAACAAGTCCTAACCATAGCCTCGATTAGTTCATAGGTCTTATCATGATTGCACAGAAGAATGTCTCCGAGATCTCGAACCTCGTCAAATGCACCCCAGTGAAAAATTGCATTCAAATGAGCCAAGGTCTGGATACAGGGAATTAATTCAACCCCGTAGCTTAGTGCATATGCATTACATTCCTCTAATTCTTCCTTGCTATATCTGCCTCTCATATAACCGAAGTATGGATATTCCTTGATTTCATAAGTGTCCTCTGTATATAGCATCAAGGAATCATAACCCATCAGTGCTAATTGACGGATTGTTTTTTTCACGGATGTGATATTACAAACCGCATTTCTAGAGTTATCCTGCATATAGGTCAGATGTGGAAAAGCAGGTATCTCCTGTAGATCTCCAAGCTCCCTATACTCTAAGGCTTCGATCAGTAAGCCTAGGCCGCGAAAGAATTCTGCCTTCCTGTGGTAGAATAATTCAGCTTGTTCCTCCCTTACTCGAACTACCAATCCCTTTGATATGCCCTTAACTATGACTTCATAGCCTATCCCAGGCTCGGTGGAAAGTTGAAAATTCAGTTCCGTCTGCAGCTCCAATACCGGCGATAACAGTGCCGTATCCAAATTGACTAATCTAAGAATATGTGTCATGGGATATCCCCTCTCAAGTTATTATGTTCTTCACTTTTTATAAACTTTCATTCCTGGACCTATACTTAACTCATCCGTTAGTGGCCAGGATAGTAATGTTTTATACACCTGACATCTATTATTACTTTCTTTAATACTTTCTTTGATTACTTTCTTTGATACTTTCTTTGATTACCTTCTTTGATTACTTTCTTTGATTACTGCCCTTGATTATTTTCCTAGGATGTTAATTTGGCCAGGTTCTCCTCACTAATGATTACCGGATCACCAACCAGCCTCGACATTATAATGGTCTTTGCAATACTTTCAAGCACATCCATCTTATTATACGCATCAATCAGATCCACTCCATAGGTTAGAGCACCATGATTTTTGAGCAATATACTGTTGCAATCATGAATATGGGGAAGGATCGCCTCCACCATCTCCATAGTACCTGGGGTGCCATACTCTGCAAGCCTTGTCGGACCCAGAATTACTTTGGCTTCGATCAGATAATTATCCGGTATCGTCTTCCCTGCGAGTGCAAAGGCGGTTGCATATACCGGATGAGTGTGTACAATGGCATTAACCTCCGGTCTGTTCTTATAGATTACCCGATGCATGGGGAATTCTGACGAGGCTTTGCTGCTTCCTTCGATCACAGCCCCTTCTAAATTGACGATAATCATATCTTCTGCCGATAGCATCCCTTTATTCTTCCTGGAGGGTGTGATCATAATATGCTCCTCAGAGACTAGTATACTGATATTCCCATCACTGGCGGTAACCAGACTACGGTCGTACAGCAATTTACATATTCCTACGAGCTGTTCTCTTTCCTTCTTATACATAATTTATCTCCATTTCCCACTTAACAACCGTAATCCTATGATTAGCCTGTGTGGCTTTTATTCAATAGTGATACTGACCTCTTCTAGACAATCCGACACATTAATGCAGTAGTATCCATCTCCCTGCACCACTTCCTTCAATCTATCTACCCCATTGATTCTTACGCACTTAGGAGCTTCTGTCTTATAGAAGGCAAATTCTCCACCCTCCACCAACGTGATCTCAGTTAGCTGTTTAGTGCTCTTACAGGACTTCACCGCATGAGCACTCATATATTTATTGATTAAGCCAATGGGAGTTACCAGCTGCTGTAGCGGCAGGAATAATACCAGTGCATATTCCTTTTGCGTTAATCGTATGGTTATCGCATCCTGATGGTTCATGATCCTGAAGCTATGCCCGAAGTAATCATAGGCACCAAATACTTCTCCTTCCAAATCATGAATATCTGAGGGAGATAATTCCGCTTCTACCACCTGTGCCGTGTCGCTTATATGGAACGCAGCTATGGCTCCGGTTCCATGAACTGTGTTCGTCAGCTTTAAGGCTTTATCTTCCAGAGGTGAGCAGAAAATGCAATCCAGGGAGGGCTTAGCACAACGGTCCATCCGAAGAATTCTTCCATCTCGGTAAACCAAAGGCATTATCTCCTCATAGATGGTCTCTCCAATGCGATCGCTGACATAGATAGGACCTCCGCTAATTGCACGAACCAATGCATGCTTTCTTGCATCCGGATGATTCGTCCAATACATATCCCAGTCACAGGCATACATATTGTCATGATAAAGTGCATTATATGTATTCTGAAGCATATGCTCAGCGAAGCCCTTCTCTTCCATTGGAACAAAATCATCACTATTTCTTGAGATGCAGGTACCCGGGCGACTAAATATATTCTCCATGGCCATACCCATGCAGTTTATGATATTTCCATGCATCCATTGACTCACAGCTCTTTCTAGTGATTGATGAGAACCAGGCGCAACCTTGGCAATCTCTTCATTATTCTTGTAGTAGTTCTTTAAAGCACTCTGGCCATCGACCTTCACAAAATCTATCCCTTGATCACTCAGGTATTGATACCAATGATTCCAGAAGTCATTCCCCTTCTCCGGATCATAATGAGGAATCAACTGGCCTGTTCTAGTCTGATACAGGTTCTTATACCGATCCTTAGCCAGTTTGGATCCGGGTGCAATTCCTCCCCAATATCCTGCAAAGGCATGCCATACGCCAACCCACCTTATCATCGTTTCCGTCTTAATATTCTCTATCATTTCTTTAAATTCTCTCGGAAACTTACCCGAATCCGGCTCAAAGGTCTCTAAACACTGATTGTCTGTATTCAACCAACCATCATCCATAAGTATCCATCGGACCGGAATCTGCTTGTTTTTTAATTCCCTGACCTTCTCAATCACTTTCTCTTCCGTAATATCCGTATAAAAAGCATCCCAGCTGCACCAGCCAAAATATTCAAACATCTCAGGATACATTCTCTCTTCCTTTAAGGGAACCTGTTTTATCCGAGTCGCCTTCTCAAATACTCTACGAATTGTATCATACAGATCTTTGCCTTCTGATAATAGAAAGCACAAATCCTCTACCTGATTCATCCCTTCGCAGTAGGAGGTCATCTCAAGAGATAACTTTGTCTCAGTACCTTTGGTAAGATATGTCTTTGTTTTCGAACCTAGGATAGGCAGGATATAACCATAGCTACTCTCTCCCTGAAGGAACAAGGACTGGGTTCTCTCCGGTACTTCCGAATATGAGCTAATAAAGTCAGGCCGGCTCCACCAATCTCGGTGCTGGTAAGTAGCGCACATTTTACTCGGTTTTTCATCAAATCCGAGTGAGAGCTTCAAGGGGGCTTTTCCAATCAGATTATGATTCTCGCGAAAAGGATGGTTAGCGATATGAACACGGACGGTGCCAATCGTTACTTCCTCCTGAATATCAAGTGTTACTGTTGCATTAATTTTTCGATTAATCTCCTGATAATAATAAACAGTGACCTGATTCTCGGTCTCTGTTTTATATGTATCCAATCGATATTCCCCATCCTCTAATGCTACGGTCAAGTCCATTTCCTGAATTTTTAACATTGCCTAACCCTCCTGCTTCTTACCTTTTTGCCGCATGCGTTCTTATTCCATATTTACTCAGAAAAAATGGAGTGTTTCCCCATGAAAACTGTTACATTGTCATCGAATACACTCCATTTTAAATTATTTAAGATGCATGATAATTATCCTTTTTATATCATGCATCCTAAAACTTGTTCATGATCGTTAGCTCCAATAATATACTCTTATACTACTACTTTTCAGTCACATAATCTATCGATATACTTTAAATGTCTTAATCTCATAACCACTGATTGCAAATTGGATTTTGCCTTCATCCATTGTAACTTCCTCCAGCTCTCGTTCGATCA
>JAQZBA010000212.1 GCA_029239365.1 Herbinix sp.
TTATATCATTAGGTTTCCCATTTCATGTTCTGCTAAACTGGTCAGAATATACCATTGATATTTTCAAACTTACTATTGACAAGATTTTAATACCTTATAAAATCATTCATCTCTACCGTAGCCATAGTTTTTCATAAGAAAATCACTGTCTCTCCAGTCCTTCTTCACCTTTACCCATAACTGAAGATTCACCTTACAATCCAGAAGATTCTCAATTTCTCTACGTGCCTGGGTACCAATCTGCTTCAGCATACTGCCACCTTTTCCGATGATCATACCCTTGTGGGAATCTCTCTCACAGACAATTGTTGCCTCAATATCCATCATACCTTGTGAGGTTCCTTTCCCCTGGGGGCGTTCCTTCATACTGTCGATGCTAACAGCAATTCCATGAGGGATCTCATCATCAAGAAGCCTTAAGGCCTTCTCTCGAATCAATTCTGAAACAATCTGTCGTTCCGGCTGATCCGTTACAGTATCCTCATCAAAATACATGGGACCTTCCGGCATATATTTATAGAGTACCTCAAGAAGTACCGATGTATTCTCTCCCTTTAATGCCGATACCGGAATAATCTCTGAAAAATTGCAGATATCCTTATAAGCTGCAATAAATGCAAGAATCTCTTCCTTCTTCACCATATCTATCTTGTTTATTACCAGAATGACAGGAGTCTTCACCTTATTCAACTGCTCAGCGATATGTTGCTCTCCTGCACCGATAAAGGTAGAGGGCTCTACCAGCCAGAGTATCACGTCAACCTCGCTCATTGTTCTCTCGGCAACGTTCACCATATATTCACCAAGCTTATTCTTAGCTTTATGAATACCCGGAGTGTCCAGGAATATAATCTGACCACGCTCATCCGTATATACGGTCTGAATTCTATTTCTTGTAGTCTGTGGTTTGTGTGAGGTTATGGCAATCTTCTGACCAATCAGCTTATTCATCAAGGTTGACTTACCTACATTGGGTCTTCCAATCAAGGTAACAAACCCCGACTTATATTTCGTATCTTTCATGTATCCTCCTATTGTATCTGAATTCATCTCGAAAGTGGCTCCTGCAAGACTTATAAAATCCTCCTGAGACACTTCCGGGCTGAATCAGCTTTCACATTATTTCATCAGGTTCTTAACTTCCTTGAACATATCCTTATTCTCGTTAAGCTTACTTTCATTACCGATTACACAGATATTGCCGGCATCCAACATTGCCGTAATATACTTATGGCAAGCACGGATATCCTCCAAGGTTACTCCAAGAACTTCTTCTCTCTCTTTCTGAAGATCTTCCACTGTTATTTTGCCAAGATACATACTTAGGGAACGTTTTCCCTTCGATTGGGGTGTCAGAGGTGTATCCAGACCGCTGAAGGTACCGATGATATATTTTGTAATATCACGCTCTTCTGCTGTAAAGTTCTTAACATATTCTGCTGCTTTCTCGTAGATGTTATTGGTTTCCTTGAGATTCGGATCACGATAGGAAGTAAAATAAGCATCCCCATCCACTCCTGAGAAACCACACATACAGCCGTAAGCTCCACCTTTTACACGAACGTTGTTCCAGAGGTAGTCATAGCTTAAGATTGTCTTCAAGACCCTTAGGACTCCTGTATATTCGTAGCCCGCTTTAATGAAATTGCCCGCCCTAGCCACATATTGAACCTGCATTGCTGTCTTAAAGCCTTCGTTCAAGCATACCGGCTCCAGACTTGAGGTGTCATATGCTGCAAATAACGCCGGGTCAGCCTTTTGGCTGAGTTCTTCAATAAAAGTAGTCACCTTATCGGTAAAACGTTCATATCCTTCCTCATCTGCAGTGATGCTAACGAGTAGGTTGTCTCTGGTGAATATCATCTTTAATAATTCTTTCAGCTTCGTGATGACGGTATCAGCCTTCGAGTTAAAATTCTCCGCAAGATCCTCAATAAATTTATAGAAAGCGATACCGGTTGTCATCTCCTTATAGAGACCATGTGCAGAATAATAGCTCATCGCCCTGTCTACTGCAACAGAATGTCCTGCCGAATTGAAATGCATCTGTAGCTTGGACTTCATCTCATCTATAATTTCCTTCAGGCGCTTCTTATCGTCAAGCTTAGTTCTAAGAAGCATCTCCTCGATAAGGCGGATTGCTTCTGATAAGTTATCGTAAAGCACCTTAGTAGAAAACTCAAATACGGGATAGTACTGATCCGTACTTCCTTTGACAGAAAAGCTTCTGACATTGGTCCCGATACCACCGGTATGAATATTGACCTCGTTGGATAAATTCAGGTAACTATAATTCTCCGTATCTACATAGCCTAAGACATAGGATAAGAGAGAAGCATACGGCAAAAGCTCTTTCGGAACTTCCTTAATGTTGAAGAGAAGTCGTATATAAGCAATCTTATTGGTATAGGTCTCATGATGAAGGACCTTGACATCAATAATTTTATTTTCCTTATTATATAGAGGCTCCACCTGCTTCTTGATATCTTCACGGGTTAACAGCGGAATTGCCTCGAGCTCCTCCTTTGTAGACGGAAGTTCCTGGAATTCTACCAGTTCCTTGGTCTCACGAATAATACGCTCAAGATCCTCCTTGGATAAGGTAGCTTTGTACTCTGCTAACCGCTTCTTAAGCTTTTCTTCCTTCTCTGCATTCAAGCCGGATTTTGGCTTAAGAATTACAATCGAATTATGGGAACTCTCAAGCAGATATTCTTTGATCACCTTCTCATAATAGCCTGTTCCGATCTTCTCCTTTAGGAACGCATATCCGGTAGTATCCTTCAAGTGGAGGAAGGGCTTGCAGTCATCATAAAGCCAGCTGCTCATAGCTCTGAGTCCATAGAGTAAGCCCTTAGGGAATTGACCATAATCCGCTTCTCTATATTTGAATTCGTAGAAATTAATCGCAGCTCGTAATGATTTCTCTTCAATTCCCTCTGCTACCAATTTGGCAAGAACATCGCGGATAATAGCAGTAAATTGATCCTTCTTATCTTCCTCAGAATTCTTAGCAATCACCGTAAAGCTCGGCTGAAGGATCTCATCTTCAAAGCCGCCTAAGATGTCCTTGCCAATTCCCGCATCCAGAAGTGCCTGCTTCACAGGAGCTCCCGGAGCCTGAAGCATTACATAATCAAGCACCTGGAACGTAAGACCCAGCTCCTTATCCAAGGAATTACCGATCACTGTATTATAGCTTAGATAGGTATTGTCCTTCCCTTCCTCTTCCTCGCTAAGAGAATAAAAAGCTTCTATCTCATGGCTGTTACCAAAGGGCTTTTGGAGCTTAACCTTTGAGTCAACCTCCAGTCGGTCATATTGATTCAGATATTCTTTATCCATCCATTCTAATCTCTCTGTAAAATCCATATCTCCATACAGATAAATATAGCTATTGGAAGGGTGATAATAAGTTTTGTGAAAATCTATAAACTCTTCATAGGATAACTCCGGAATAAAGTCAGGGTCACCGCCGGATTCTACACCATACGCCGTATCTGGGAACAAAGAGTTCTGAATCATCCGATACAGCATAGATTCCGGTGAGGAGAAAGCACCCTTCATCTCATTATAAACTACACCATTATACTTCAGCTCGGCTTCCTCTGACTCAAGATCATAGTGCCAGCCCTCTTGATAAAATATCTCTTTTCTCTGATAAATGTTAGGATATAAAACAGCATCCATATAAACATGCATCAAATTCTTGAAGTCCTGATCATTCATGCTGGCTACCGGATATACTGTCTTATCCGGATAGGTCATCGCATTCAAAAAGGTATTCAGGGAACCCTTTGCTAATTCGATAAAGGGGTCCTTCGCTGGAAAATGCTTAGAACCACACAAAACAGAATGTTCAATAATGTGAGCAACCCCTGTGCTGTTGGCCGGTGGAGTTCTAAATCCGATGGAAAACACTTTGTTATTATCGTCATTTGCAACAATTGCAACTCTGGCGCCGGTCTTCTTATGAAGCAGTAGTGTGCCAATACCGTTCATATCCTCTAGTTTTTCCTCGAGTACGAAATCGTATGAGGAAGGAATTCTAAGTTTCATAATAAGCCTCCATTCTATCTAATTAAGTTAGTGCCTAGATTTACAGGCACTCATTTCATCCCAATCTGCTATCTATTAACTGCAGTTCTTACTGCAGATTTCTGCTTATACATGTTTTTAGTATGGTAATATATAGTAGGTGCTTATTCATAATAACACAAAATATTTTATTTGTCATTTCATACTCAGCGTTTTTTCCAGTGTAGCAGTTGTATCAATTATTTATATTTTTATAAATTTAGAATTAGCTTGATGATCATTCTTTAGTTATATCTGATACTAAAAGAGATTAATTCGCACACAATTTGTATCTTTAGAACATACAATTTATAAATATACAATTAATAATTTAAAATATTACAAATTTCAACAAAACTTGTTTGACATTTTTTAAATTATATGTTAAATTTATACTATCATTACTAATAGTGGTAATGGCAAATACATTATGTTTTTAGGAGGCATTTATGAAGACTGGAACAGTTAAGTGGTTTAACGCAAAGAAGGGTTTTGGATTTATCTCTGACGAAGAAGGCAATGACGTATTCGTACATTTTTCAGCACTCCAGATGGACGGCTTCAAGGTTCTTGAAGAGGGAGAAAAGGTTAATTTCGAAGTAGTTAAGGGCGACAAAGGTCCTCAGGCTGCAAACGTAACCAGGTTATAATCGACGACCAGATGTAATTTTTATATATATGGGTACATATTTATAAAGTTATAATAGGATGGGTTGTAACATTGCATCTAGACAATGATCAGTCTACACCGAATAAAATTAATCGCAATTCACATCAGAGATTTCGCCTGCGTACATAGCGTCGACAGGCATCTTGTGACAAACCTAAAAAGGATGAGAAATTGAACTATCAATTTCTCATCCTTTTTATAATTCATAGCGTTAGGATTCGTATTGTTGTTTTCATAATTCGTATTAACAGCACTGATAAATGATTTGGTGTCATAAACCCTTACTATAATTAATGTTTAAAATGTCTCATCCCCGTAAAAATCATTGCAATGCCGTATTCATTGCACTTCTTAATAGAGTCCTCATCCCTGCTTGCACCACCCGGCTGGATGATTGCTGTTATTCCTGCCTGATAAGCAGCCTCTACACAATCATCGAAGGGAAAGAAGGCATCCGATGCCAGAACAGCTCCACGCGTAATTCCCTCGCCGATTAACTCTCCTGCATGTTCGATGGACTGCTTGGTAGACCAGATACGATTCACCTGTCCGGGTCCGATTCCGATGGATTGCTGATCTTTGGCAAGAGCAATTCCATTGGATTTCACAAACTTCACCACTTTCCATGCGAACTTCAGATCCTCCATCTCCTTATCAGAAGGAGCACGATCAGTAACAACCTTCAGTTCATCTTCCTTATATATCTTGCTGTCTATGGTCTGTACGATAAGACCACCGTTGACTTTCTTCATATCATAAGCATATTCGTTCTGAGGCACTTCAATATCTGCTAATTGAAGAAGGCGGATGTTTTTCTTCTGTGTCAGCACCTCTAGCGCTTCCTGCTCGTAAGAGGGTGCCACCACAACCTCTAAGAAGATTGCCTTCATATCCTCTGCCATCGCAAGAGTAACTTCTCGGTTGATCACAACGATTCCACCGAAGATTGAGGTCTTATCTGCATCATACGCTTTCTTCCAGGCGTCATAGATATTCTCTGCACTACCTACACCACAGGGATTACCATGCTTACAAGCAACGACAGTCGGCTCAGTGAATTCCTTCAGTAGCTCAAGCGCACCATTGGTATCATTAATATTATTGAAGGAAAGTTCTTTGCCATGCAACTGTACTGCATCGGTGATGGACCCCTTCTTCTTACCGATTTCACGATAAAAAGCGGCAGCCTGATGAGGATTCTCACCATATCTCATATCCTGTACCTTCTCAAAGGTCATGGTCAGAGTCTCCGGGAAAGAGGTATCGTTTCTCTGCTTCTTCAGATAGTCAGCAATCATCGTATCATAGGAGGAGGTGTGCATAAATACCTTCTGCATCAGATAGAACTTAGTGTCTAAGGATACTTGACTATTCTCCTTCAATTCTGATAGCACCTTCTCATAATCTCTCGGATCTACTATCACGGCAACATCCTGATAATTCTTCGCTGCAGAGCGAAGCATGGTCGGCCCGCCGATATCGATATTCTCTACTGCTTCCCCGCGAGAAACATTATCCTTAAGTATGGTAGCTTTGAATGGATATAGATTTACGACTACAATATCAATAGTCTCTATATTTAGATCAGCCAGCTGTTTCATATGGGACGGGTTGCTTCTCATTGCGAGTAAGCCCGCATGTACGGTAGGATGCAAGGTTTTTACACGACCATCCAGACATTCCGGAAAGCCGGTGAGCTCAGAAATCTCAATAGCAGGAACTCCGGACTCCTTCAATTTACCATAAGTTCCTCCGGTTGAAATGATTTCAATTCCAAGGGACACAAATTCCTTTGCAAGCTCCACAATTCCAGTCTTATCCGATACACTGATTAATGCTCTCATGCTCTTTCTCCTTAAATAATTTATTTTTCAATCATGTAATAAGTACTCTGTGATAAAACAGATACTATAGCATGTTAATAGATAATGTTGTATACTCATCTTATCCTTATCAGGTTTATCACAAGATACTTCTGCCATCTTAATCTAGGATTA
>JAQZBA010000213.1 GCA_029239365.1 Herbinix sp.
TCTTTCTTACGATAGGTAACTACTCCGGCGTCGAATTTGGATATTTCAAGCATTTCCAGAATCATCTCATCCATTCGGGTGATTTCATCAAGGATAACATTGATATAATAGTCTTTTTTCTCTGCCTTCACACCATCACGTATTCCTTCCGAATATCCTTTGATGATTCCAAGAGGCGTCTTTAATTCGTGCGAAACATTGGCTACAAATTCTTTTCGCACCTTTTCCTGTCGCAGCTCATTTTCATAATCCGATTTTAACTGTTCATTGGCAAGGCTTAGGTCACTCAGCGCAGCCTGTAGATTCGAAGACAAGGTATTAAGACTGGTGGATAGATCCCCCAATTCGTCCTTGCGAAGGACATTAGAAGCAATCCCAAGCTCCATATTTGCCATGCGGTTAGCAGTATTGGTGATACTAACAATAGGCTTTGAGATAGTTTTGGAGTAAACAGCTACCATCAGGAAGGAGAGGAGAATGGCAGCTATGATTAGATAAGGGAAGAAGCTTAGAATAAATTTCATCACTTCATCTACGGACTGAAGGGATAAATTCGCTATCGTTGTTTTTATCTCACCATTTTTCATAATACTCTGTATTGTAAAATTGACCTGCCTGTAATCGGTATAAGGTAGGGAGCTTATGGAATAGGTAACATCATTCTTCGTATATACTTCCAGCGCGGTGCTTGCGGTTATCCCTCTGGCAAAGGCAACCGGATACAGAACAAGGTCCCCATTTATGATGGTAGTGGTACCGGCGCTATAGGGTGAGCCGGGTTCAAAGGAAGCGCTTGTCACTAGATGAGCTTCGTTGGTTGCCATGCTCAATCTGGGATAGGAGCTTTCCAACTCTATATAAGAGTTTTTGAAACTTTTCATTAACCGGTTATTAATCAATCGATCACGGAGCACGTAAAAATCAGGTGCCTGGGTAGATGCAATGGCGGATACCGCAGAAGAGGCTGCAACATAGATGCCGGCCCCCGGGAGAATGCTTAAGGTCGCATTCTGGTTCTTCATAAATTTCGATACCTCCGAGTATAGCTGCTCGTCCGTCCATTGATCTTCCTCGAAGTTTGTGGTGAATTCGTTGAGGGCATCAATCATATGATTAATCTTCTGAGGCTCATAAAATCGATCGAAGTAAAGATAGATGGAGGCAAGAATTCCGGTGATAAGAATCAGAAAGGAGCCTAAGGTCAACAGTAACATCTTAAAGGACAGGGATATTCTCATACTTTCACCTCGAATTTGTAACCAATTCCAATCACGGTTTGTATGTAACAGGCATAATTGCCTAACTTTTTGCGCAGAGTCTTGATATTGGTATCCACCACTCTGCCGTCGCCGTAGTAATCATAACCCCAGATTGCATTGATAAGGACCTCACGGCGCAGAACCTTGCCGGGATTCTCCATAAACTTCAGCAATAGTTCGTATTCTTTCACGGTTAGGGATAATTCAGTTCCGGATAAGGCCGCTGAGTATGCCTCCTTGTTCAGAGATAATTCCTTATGTCTTAATAGGTAGTCAGGAGTAATTGTCTGCTGGCTTCGCTTGAGTAAGGCATTCATTCCTGCCAGAAGAACTCTGGGGCTAAAAGGCTTTGTAAAATACTCATCAGCTCCGAGCTCATAACCCAATAATTTATCGTCTTCCTCACTGCGAGCGCTTAATATAATGATTAATACATCAGATTTTTGCCGAATTCTTCTACACACTGACCACCCATCCAGCTTCGGAATCATAATATCTAATATCACGAGGTCGATCTTCTCACGGTCAAATAGGGTAAGGGCTTCCACGCCATCCCTAGCACTGTATACTTGGTAGCCATCACTTTCCAGATAATCTACCAATATCTCATTCATCTTCTTATCATCTTCTACGACTAATACTTGAAATCCCATTCTATGATCATGCCTTTCATAACTTAATGCTTTATAAATGGAGCATAGCATGCGGATGTGTTGTTTGTGTGAAACAAACGAGGTTGGCAAACAGCTTGCTTTAAGGGAGGACGAGGGGGGAAGGAGGTTGTTGATATCCCTCACGAAGGTCGCACAGGAATTTCACATCAACCACACAGGGAACCTCTACCATTGGGATTAAGGCAGTGAGCCAAGAAGACAAGGAGGAAGAAAGAGATGAGAGCTATTAAGCATGCGATCCTAAGCTTATATAGGAAGCCTACCAAAGCCATCATGATATTAGTAATATTATTGGTTGTATATGGCTTAGTTTTTACCGGAATTATTATTCAAAACAGCGTGAAATCCTCGAAGGATTATGTACGTAAGGAGCTGGGTGCAATCGTCGAGATGAGAACGGATTTTATGAAGGTGATGGAGCAACAGCTTTCCAGAGATGAATTTATGAAATTAAATCTATCGGTAACCTTAGCAAAAGAGATTGCAAAGGATCCGTTAGTAAAGGAATTGTACATAACAGAGATGACAAGTGCAAGTAATAAGGATTTAAAAAGTGCTATGAATCTGAGTGGCGACGGGGGAGGAGGAGTTGTTATGGCAACAATGGCTTCCGGACCCTCCGGTTCCTTTCCGCTGATGGGGAGTAATGTAGATATCCCAATGGAGTTCTCGAATGGTACCTATCAGATAACTGAAGGGCGCCTGAGAGAAGCAGGGGATCAAGGGAAGGATACACTTGTAATCTCAGAAGAACTGGCAAGTAAGAATAATCTTGCAATCGGAGATATGGTTGAACTAACCTCAGATGTTGATGAGCAGAGCTATTCCTTCGAGATTATAGGTATCTATAAAGGGGCATCCTCCGTTATCGTCGATCAGATGTTTACCTCGCTGGATAGCGCCAAGAAGCTGGCAGGTACTGTTGGCGAAGAGGATAATGCTACGTATATCGGATTTCTGTTAAAGGATCCTCTGGAGATCGATGATTTCATAAAGCAACATAAGAACCAGATGCCCAATGAGTTCATTACGTTATATGCCAATGACAATGAATATAAGTCACTGACCAGACCCCTTGATCTCATCAGCACCATTATATCGATATTACTTGTAGTGGTATTCGTTGCAGGCGTAATTATCATGTTGGCGATTATTACGATCTTTGTAAGAGACCGTAAGTTTGAGATTGGGCTATTGTTAGCCAGCGGAGAAGGTAAAATGAAAATTATCTCTCAATTTATTCTGGAGATTCTGATTGTCTCTATACTTGCCTTTGGCGTCGCTGCGGGTGCAAGTAAGTTCTCCTCGGATTATGCAGCCTCCTGGATCGTGAAGAACCAGTTAGTAGAGGAGAATACAGAAACTATGGGCGGTATGATTTCTATCGGTATAGGTGGTGATCAAGGCAAGGAAGTTAAGATCAGTGATGTAGCAAGAGAGTTTAACGTGTCAGTAGATCAAGAAGTAATCGGAAATTTACTACTCATAAGCTTTGTTATTGTAATCTTATCTGCCGGTGCGCCACTCTCAATCATCCTTGGTTATAAACCAAGAGAATCCCTGCAGGATTAGAAAGTGAGGAATTAGATGAAAACATATATCTTTGAATTAGAGCAGCTATCCTATGGTTATATCGATGGAGGCAAGAAGAGATTGATATTGGAGGACTTATCCTTCCGGTTTGAGAAGGGGAAGTTCTATACGATACTAGGACCCTCCGGCTCCGGTAAGACAACACTTCTTGCTCTGGCAAGTGCTCTGGATGTACCGGAAAAGGGTCGAGTTATGTATCAGGGCTCTGATATAAGTAAGATCGGATACACTAGATTCAGACGTAATCATATGGCGATAATCTTTCAGAAATATAATCTGACGGATTATCTGACCGGAGTTGAGAACGTAGAATCCAATATGATGATTGTGGATCAGAAGAGAAGTAAAGACCGCAAAGAAATTGCTTATAAAATCTTAGCCTCAATGGGAATCGTTCAATCGAAGGCAGATCGACGGGTCACTAAATTATCGGGTGGCGAGCAGCAGAGGGTTGCGATTGCAAGAGCGTTAGCGAAGGATGTGGATCTAATACTCGGGGATGAACCGACAGGCGCTCTTGACACAGCTACGGCAAAGGAGATCATCGAGTTATTTCAGCGTCTGGCCCATGATTATGGTAAAACAATCATTCTTGTAACACACTCTGACGATGTGGCAAAGAATAGTGATATCACCTTGCGCTTACAGGATGGAAAGCTATTAGTCGAACATGGGGAAGAATGATATGGAGAGACAAAAGAATTTTCTGGAGGATGTGGCTAGAGAAAAACCGGAAAGCTTTCGGGAAGAAGTATTTGTACCGGCGCCAAAAAAGCTCAGCCGCTTCATAGCACCGCTGGTCGGCATCCTTATCGTAATGATTGTACTTGTTCTATTCTCTCAACTGTCGAAGGCTACCGTTCCGGATATGACCGGCTGGCAGCTGGAGGATATTGAAGCTTGGGCGGAGCAATATCATGAGAATACAAAGCTGAATGGAATCTATACGCTAGAGAAAACCACTAGTAATTTTCTTTCTCAGGATATCCCAAGTAAAACGCGAATTGATAAGAGCAGGGTATTGACCGTTACCTACTCCCTGGGTGCGGACCCGGAGGAAGTGATAGAATTACCGGAGATCAAAGCTATGAACTTAACAGAGATCAAAGCTTGGATCAGTGAGTATCAGATGTCAGGGGTTTCGATCAAGCAGGAGGCCAGTGAGGTGATCCCGAAGGATACAGTAATCAGCTATGATTTTGTTGAAGGCACCGAGGAGGAGTTTCTACGCAAAAACCGCATGGTTATCTATATATCAAGTGGAACAGGAGATGAGAATGAGACCTTTCAGATGGAGGACTTTTACGGCAAAACCAGAGCAGAGGTAATTCCCTGGGCTAAGGAGCATCAACTGGAGGTTACAATACTGGAGGAATTCAATGAGTATATTGAATATGGCAAGGTATATGAGCAAAATATTAAGAAGGAGACAAAGATTACCCGTACGGATGAGGTAGTGATTAAGATTTCCCGTGGAAAACCGGTGACAGTGCCGGTATTCGAGAACATGACGCGAAGTGAAGCCTCGGAACTGGCAGCACTCTATGGGATTAGCCTATTCTTTCGGTTAGTCGTCAGTGAGGAAGTGGCGGATCTGGTACTGCATCAGGATATTGCCGCCGGAACAGAGATTGATCAAAAGCAAATCATTACCCTTCAGGTATCAAAGGAAGAAGGAAAGAGCTTAGTGCCGAATTTTACCGGGCTAACGGTAGCGGAAGTGAACAGTCTTGCAGGGCTCTATGGAATTAAGGTGTTCCTGAAGAATGTTGCAGCGGCGGGAGAAGCTGGAGTCGTTGCTTCGCAGTCCATCAAGACAGGTATGAAAATTGATGCAGATCAGATTATTATACTTGAGTTAAAAAGTGATAAAAGTATATCCACCCCTAACTTTGTAGGGCTAACAAAAAATGAAGCCCTCGTGCTTGCGAAGAAACTAGGACTGGAGCTTATCCTTGAAGAAGTGGAAGCCTCGAATACTCCGAACCAATCAGTGATCAGTCAGAATATTAAGTCAAACACAAGGTTGGAATCAGGAGCGTCCATAATTCTTACGATATCCGTTAACAGCGGAATAAAAGCGAAGAGCCTATGGAATATGAGCCTGAAGGAAGCACAAGCCTGGGCGGTGCATAAAGGAATTAATCTGAATGTGGTCGAGTTTTACAATAGCGACTATCCAACCGGAACTTTGTATAATCAAGATTGTGAGACCGGAAGTTGGATACCTGCCAATAAAGTACTTACTGTTTATCGGTCTCTTGGTCTTGTTATGGTAGACAATTATATCGGCAAGACTAAGGCGGAGCTGTTACAGTGGAGGGATGATGTAAATAGCAAAGGTGCTGATATTAAATTGACCTTTACTGAGGATACAGATACTACCAAAGCGAAAGGAGTTATCACAGGTCAAGACATCTATGGTGATTCGGTGAAGCTTAATCAAACGATACATGTTATGGTCTCGACTACGGATCAAGGAGTGCTAATCAAGAACTTTGAGGGAGCGAACCTCGATGATTTTAAATTATGGTGCGACACGAACTCCATAGCATACATTATTAAGGATTGCTATAGTGACACTTACGGTGAAGGAGCTTTATATGGACAAAACTATATGGACACCTACCTGCCCAAGGGGGAATATTTACGAATCAATCACTCCTTAGGGAAGATATATGTGAATGATTTTACTAATCAAACGAAGGCCTCCATGGTTGAATGGCAGAAAGAGGTTAACAAGAAGATGGGTAAGATTAAGATCACCTTTGTTGAAGAATATTCTTATACTATAGAAAAGGGTAGGATCATTGATCAGCTGGTGAAGGATACACAGATCAATTTGGACGGTACGATCGTCGTTACAGTATCAAGCGGAAAGTAAGGAATAGAATAGAAGAGATATCGTCGTAGAAGGTCAACGATATAAAGGAATGGAAAGATAGTGGTATGATATAACACGAGCCAGACATTAAGTGTCTGGCTCGTTGTAGGTCACGAGATGAAATAAATGCGAAACAATACTTATAATGCATCTACTGCGGCACGTTCTATGGTAAGTCCGGCATGATAACTCTTCATGAACGTTTCAAACCCTGTCACGTCCTCAGGAAGTGGAGCAAGCTTTGATCCTGCATTGCCGATAAATACTTTATCGGTTAAGAAGGAGCTTAAACTCTCACCGGAGTCTTTGTTGAGCATATAGGA
>JAQZBA010000214.1 GCA_029239365.1 Herbinix sp.
AAATGGACGGTCTCAATTCATTTCTATTCAGAAAGATCGATTACACTTACCGGACAGCCGTCACGCGCTTCCTCAGCTCTGGATAGACAATTCTCAGGAATATCTCCTTCAATTGCCTGAGAAACCTCATCATCGTTATAACTAAATACCTCAGGGCACACATCAACACATAATCCGCAGCTGATGCAACCATCCTGGTCAACTGATGCCTTCATTCAAATTCTCCTTTC
Organism: Herbinix sp.; assembly: GCA_029239365.1. Classification (GTDB taxonomy): domain Bacteria; phylum Bacillota; class Clostridia; order Lachnospirales; family Lachnospiraceae; genus Mobilitalea. The sequence goes on from JAQZBA010000214.1 coordinate 231, forward strand.
AAATAATAAAAATTAGTGATGATCTGAATAAGGAGAATTTATTCTCCCTTTCAAATAATAAAAATTAGTGATGATCTGAATAAGGAGAATTTAATCTCCCTTTCATGCAATAAAAATTGAGTGTTCTGAGTAACTTAACAATTTCAAAGCTTGATTAGTATGTTATGTACTTAGCTAAATTATACCAAAGCTTAACAAAAATTAAAATGATCCATATCACATTTTATATTATGATTACTATTGTGATATGGTTGAAACATTGACATATAATATGAAAACCGATACAATTGTCTAGAAAATAGAGTAAGTAATCCAGATAAATAGAAATTGTCAGATGCATAGTTAAATCAGATGCATTGATAGGTGAGATACTTTGATGGATCAGATGCATTAGTATCAGATGTATTACTAGTTGAGTTGTAAAGTGAGATAAAGGAGACAGGTAATGATAGAGAAGGAACAATGGAAACCCGGCAACATGCTTTATCCTATCCCGGCAGTCATGGTAAGCTGTTCAAGTCCTAAGCATAAGGATAATATTATTACGATAGCATGGGCAGGAACTATCTGTAGTAGCCCTGCTATGGTATCCATATCTATCCGTAAGGAACGCTATTCCTACGATATTATTAAGGAAAGTGGTGAGTTTATCATCAACCTGGTTACAAAAGAGCTTGTTAAGAAAGCGGATTACTGTGGAGTCCGTTCGGGCAGAGAGGTAGATAAGTTCAAAGAACTTAAGCTTACCCCAATGAAAGGATCTCAGGTATCAACATCTGGTATTGCTGAAAGTCCGGTTAATATCGAATGTATCGTAAAACAGATCATACCCTTGGGATCCCATGATATGTTCTTGGCTGAGGTAGTTGGGGTTACGGTGGATAAGCGATATATGGATGAAAAGGGGAGATTTCACTTAAATCAATCCGGACTAATCGTATATTCCCATGGAGAATACTACGCACTTGGAGAATTGTTGGGTAAGTTCGGATATTCGGTTAAAAAGAAAAAATAATACTCTACTATAAATTATGGGGTCGTTGCAGAACTCTTAGTGAATGCACTTCGTGGGAGTATCCCTGCATACTTAAGGGGATATCAACCACGAAGTACTACAGACATTGTTCTGCAACAGCCTCATTGCTTTAAACTTGCTTCATTAATGCTTGGAAGTAATCGTTCAACCGAACCGGTGGCTCCAGCACTTCACGACCAACATACAGAGTTCGGTCAGGCTTTGTCATAACTGCCCATTTCACGAGGCTGATCGTTCCATACCGAATCTCAATCGCCGTGATACATCTTGGATGAACACAGCTACCATCATTAAAATATGGCGGTTCTCCAACCTTTGGGAAGACAGGGCGGTGTGTATGCCCGCAAATCGTTATTTGGTTCTTTTTTTGAGCAAAGTCCATTATATTTTTTTCAACTGCGTTTTTCTTCTTGTTGTTCTTTGAAGTACTTGTCGGATCTTTAATACCAATCAATTCTAATGGTCTCCATAAATACCTTACCATAAGACGTGACATTCGCCATAGGGTATCATTGAGTAAATCGCCCTGATGACCGTGAGTCAAAAAAATCTGATTATTTGTATTGCGGTATCTAAGAATAAGACCTTCCGTAATCTCAATTCCGGGAAATAGAGCCATATGTGAGTTAAGGCTATCACAATAGAAGGAATTACATTTTGTCTGTGCGTATCTAGAATCTCTTTTTACGATATCGTGATTGCCATAAAGCATATAAAAACGATGATCATGATAGAATAGTGACATCAGCCAAAAAGCATCACTATGAGTAGCAATAATATCCTCAATTGATCTGTTCTCCCACAATTCATCACCGTCGCCTAGTTCAATGTAGGTATAACCGCTTTCATAATAGTAGTAAAGGGCAGCAAAAAATAAATTTTGATTATTTAAGAAATTATCACCCCAGCTGCTATTTCCCCTATGGCAATCACTCATGATTACAAAACGGGAGCCTTCATCAAATGGGATTACCTTTGATGTGGCCAGAACCTGGGATAAACGAGTTGATGCGGACAATAGCATTCACCTCCTTATCTATGATCTGTTCAGGTAACCCTTAATTGTGTTATAGGATTCAAATACAGCCTTCGGCTTGCCAATACTTGTAATCGTATTGTACATGGCGGGAGATTCCTTTCGTACCATTTCCAGCTTATCTAAGGTATCTGTGTATGAATCCGTCAGAAGGTTATAAGAATTGCAGAGGGATTCATTATTGCGTTGCATAATAAAATCGGTTAATCCACTTCTTGTAAGTGGTTGCTTCGTATGAGGTTTATCAAAACGTATCATAACCCTTCGACCCTGCTGTAGATACTCATTATCTTTATAGCCGGCCTTTTTGAGGGATTCTATAAATGCATTTGCCATACTACGGTCATAGAGGTCCATTATAATGTCCATAGATAACTCGGACGGCTTAGAGAATTCCCCGAGTTTAAAACCGGTCAACCACCAGTGATAACCGCTTCGGGTAAAAAGGATGTTGCCATTCTTCTTAAAAACAAAAGACATATTGATACAGTTGTCGTCGTGAACACAGTGATAGAAGGTACCGTTAAAGATACCGGGAATATTGAGGTCCGGTCCTGTGGTATAGTAGATACCAACCTCTCCTCCGGTGTTCATCCCGTATTGACCTTTCCAAAATTCTATCAACCAGCGTCTACCACTATATTCAAAGCGGATTGGTTCACAATCTATAATCATGCTAAATGCAGCACTTGCCTCATCATACAATCTGCAGTAGCCTAGTTCTCTCTGCCATGGGTTTAGGAGAGAATAGAAAATGTCCTGATATGGTTCGTAAGCAAAACCAAAAGGCTGAAGCTCCTGATTTAGTTCTGCAACACGCTCGGGGACATTACCGAGAATTTCAGTGACAGGGGGGGTTACTTTACGTTTACTCTTTTTCTTTTTACTTCTGATACGCAAAACAGTAGTTATAATCAATAGAAGAATAAGGCCTATCACTGTTAATAAAACCACGTTCTCTGACAAAATAGTAACTAAGCCAGGCAAGATTGCCATCAGATTTATTGTAAACAGAATCTGCATAATATCAGCTCCTTTCCAAATGTTATATACCATAATATTCAGGGAGGGTCGCGCATGTTCAAGGAAATATTGATTGACATCTTATCAATTAGGGGTATAATTACAAATCGAATGAATGATAACAAGAACTAAAAGGAAAGGATGAATATATATGAGTAATTGTGATAGTAATTGTGACAGCTGTGCTTCCAAGTGTTCCAGTGAGAAACCTAAGAATAATTTTTCGGTGGATGCCCATGAGCTTAGCAGTATAAAAAAAGTAATTGGTATTGTGAGTGGTAAGGGTGGTGTCGGTAAATCCTTGATCACCTCATTAATGTCAGTAAATATGAGCCGAAAAGGTTATAATACCGCGATATTAGATGCAGATATCACAGGACCATCTATTCCAAAGGCCTTCGGCCTGAAGGACAAGGTAATTAGCAATGAGATGGGAATCATCCCGGCTAAGACAAATTCGGGAATCGAAGTCATTTCAATTAACTTATTGCTTGCCAATGAGACAGATCCGGTTGTATGGAGAGGCCCGGTTATCGCCGGTACAGTAAAACAATTCTGGTCCGATGTGATATGGCATGATGTCGACTATATGTTTGTTGATATGCCTCCGGGTACTGGAGATGTCCCGCTGACCGTGTTCCAATCACTGCCGGTGGATGGAATTATCATTGTAACTTCTCCTCAGGAGCTGGTTTCTATGATTGTCGGCAAGGCAGTAAAGATGGCTCAGATGATGAATATACCGATTCTTGGATTGGTTGAGAATATGTCATATTTTATTTGCCCGGATTGTGATAAGGAATATCAGATCTTTGGTGAGAGTCATATAGAAGAGATAGCTGCAAAGCATAACATTCCTCTGACAGCGAAGCTTCCGATTAATCCTAAACTGGCTTCAGCCTGCGACCGCGGTATGATTGAACTTTATGAAGGAGATTGGTTGGATCAGCTGGCAGATAGGTTAGAGAAGCTTTCGTGATTAGAAATCAGAATTAGATAATCTGAGATACAAAAGAACAGAAGTGACTGTAGAAGCATGCATAACGTGGTGAGGTGTAATTTTTTTGCGTCATCACGGATATGTTCTGCTACAGTCACTTCTGTTCTGTGTAGTATATTATTGTTGTTTCACCTGAATGGCGGTGTCAAAGCCTGAGGAATAATGAAGTTCATAGTCGTCTGTAATAAATACAGCATAGGTGTTAGGAAGACTTTCAATTAATTGCAGCCCCTTTTCCAACCCTAGTGCAAAACAGCTGGTGCTAAGGCCGTCTCCATCGACAGATTTCTCTGAGATAATTGTCACTGAGATTATCCCATTGTCATAGGGATAACCGGTCTTTGGGTTCAGAATATGGTGATAGGATCTACCATCCAACTCAAAGAAGCGCTCATAGACTCCGGAGGATACTACGGACAGATCGGTTAGTTCCATAACTGCAATCGTTTCATTCCGATCAGCATAGGGTTTTTGAATTCCGATATGGAAGGGTGAATGGTCAGGTTTGCTGCCTACACATAGAATATTACCACCCAGATTAATCATCGCGCTTTGAACTCCATTCGCAAGGAGATATTCTTTTACCCGATCCGCAATATAGCCTTTGGCAATCGCGCCAAGATCAATGCCGATTCCTTCCTTGGCGAAGTTGATGGTATGATCAGATAACTGAACGTTTTTATAATCAACGAGAGCAATTGCCTGTGCCAGATCCTTATCACCGGGAAGTGCGGGTTCGGCAGCCTGGAAATCCCATAATGAGGTGATAGGAGCTATCGTAAGATCAAAAGCGCCACCGGTTAATTCACTATAGGCTAAAGCAGGCTTAAGAATATCTGCCAGCTCTTCAGACAGGGAATAAGTAAAACGATGAGCAGATTGTTCTATAAGCGGAGAAATGCCATGATTCAGAGCATATAACTCACTGGATTGATCAGTTCGGGAGTAGATCGTCTCGTATTTTCTTATAAGATCAAAACATCCATCAATTAGTGCTTCCTCCTGTTTGTCGTAAAGATTTATAGAAACCACTGTGTTGAGAAGAAAATCTGACTTTGTAATGAATTCGGGAGGATCGGACGATAATTGCTGCTCCTTGACATCGGGGCTGATTGAACTACAGCCGATGAATAGGGAAGAGATGCTATAGAGGATAATAATCACACTAATCAATATCACCCGGCTGATTCTTTGATTTTTATCTATGTTATATTGATTTTTACGATTATTAATATTTGCTTGGAGCTTCATGATCGAGAAACCTTTCTATTTTTTATCCATTGTAGAAAAGTTTCAATGGGCTGTCAAGGAGAGTACTCTGATTAGTTAAGATGAATTTAGGACAATCGTATAGCTGACAATCAACGATAAATCACTTAGTAGATCATTTTTACTGAAATGGACTCTTTTCCTTGACAGATCATTATGATACTATATATTATATTAAATGAATGCTGGTGGTACAGGCATTCATTTATCTTGTATTAGGGTCCAACTGTTTCTAGCCCGAGAAGATGTAATGTTTTACATAATTTATATTGTAGTTAAAGAGTGATATCACAGATAGAACGGAGTTTTTATGATAAAGAAGAATGACATTATTTTAATTGGTGTAGTATTATTGCTTGGACTTGCCTTTATTATCTTCATTAACTTAACGAAAGAAGAGGGCAGTAAGGTGGTTATTACAGTCGAAGGTGAAGTATATGATACCTTGTATCTGAAGGAAAACACTACCTATACATTAGAACTTAAGGACGGCACCTATAATACCTTTGAGATTAAGGATGGCTATGTGGATATGTCGGATGCAAGCTGTCCCGATAAGATATGTGTAAATCACAAGAGCATCCATTATAATAACGAAACCATTGTATGCCTTCCGAACAAAGTAGTACTAGAGGTAATGGGTTCCGAGAATAGCGGTGTGGATGCAATTGCAAATTAACTGACATAGCACAAACTTATCCTTGGGCGGGCTGTAAGAGGTAAAAAAGGATGATTTGATACAGGTAAAGGAGACAAAATGAAATCACAAAAAGTTGCGACCTATGGGTTATTCGTAGCCTTAGCTTTCATATTGAGTTATATCGAGAGTTTATTTCCACTGTCAATAGCGATTCCGGGAATTAAGCTCGGCTTAGCGAACCTAGTTGTAATCACAGCGCTTTATAAGATGGGAGTAAAGGAAGCATTTGTACTTTCGGTGATCCGAATTATTCTGGTTGGTTTCACCTTCGGCAATCCATCCATGATGATGTTTAGCTTAGCTGGTGGATTACTTAGTTGGCTGCTTATGGTTATTTTTCAAAAAACAAAATTATTTGGTATGATTGGAGTAAGTATAATCGGTGGTATTGCACATAATATAGGTCAAATAGTGGTATCAATATTGGT
>JAQZBA010000215.1 GCA_029239365.1 Herbinix sp.
GCAACTATATTCCGAGAATTATGATACCTTATCCGGTTATCTGATTGATCATATGGGAACAATACCACAAGAGAATGATGATCGGACGATAGAGATGGGTAATCTCGTCTTCAAGCTGGAAAGCGTGAAGAACAAGAGAATTGATAAAGTAAAGCTCTATATCGGTAAGGAGGAGCAGGAAGATTAAGATTTTGTATAAGGAGGGACTATTGTATGAAGCATAAGCCTACGATTGAATTCGGTATCATAGGGCTGGGACGGTTTGGATTTTCTCTTGCTTCTGCTTTAGCAGAAGAAAAAAGAGAAGTGCTGGTGCTTGATAGTAGTGAGAACAAGATAAGGCAGATACGTCATCTGACCGATAATGCGTTAGTTGTGAGCGACCTTTCGAAGGAATCACTGATACAGGCCGGTATACAGAACTGTGAGACTGTAGTCATATGCATCGGTGAAAAGGTGGATGTCAGCATTCTGACCACCCTCAATGTCATAAGTATGGGAATTCCCCGGGTAATTGCGAAGGCAATCAGCCAAGAACAGGGTAAGATACTCGAGAAGATAGGAGCGGAGGTAATCTATCCGGAGCATGATATGGCACTTCGGTTGGCGAATCGTCTTTTGTCTTCAAGGGTTATGGACTATATTACCTTAAATGATGATATTACGATTACGGAACTTAGGTTAACAGGTAAAGTATCAGATCAAACAGTCCTTCAGGCTAGTATTAGAAAGAAATTCAAGTTGAATATCATAGCATTAGAGCATAACAAAAAAACAATTACGGATATTTCCCCAGAGCTTGTACTTCATGAGGATGATATAGCCGTGGTGGTAGGTAAGAAAGATTGTATTAAGAAGTTTGAAAACTATCTAACTTCCGGAAGATAATGCAAATGCATAGACTAAAAGCCACTGTAAGAACTTTGGGAGAGTTCTGCAGTGGCTTTTAGTGAGTGGGGGACTATCCATAATTGTTGTAATGGATAATTTATCGAAATTTTGTGAAATGCATTAGGTACGCTTTGAGCGAAGTTATCTGTTTTTTTCCTTCTTACCTTTGGATGAGTCATCATCCTGACTCTCGTCTGTTTCGTCTGAGTCATCTATTATTTTATCTTCATCTGAGCCATCTATTGTCTTTTCTGACTTAGATTGTTCAGAATTATTCTTATCCTTATCTTTGTTCTTATCATTTTTTTCTTTATCGTGGGAGTTCTCATTCGATTTCTTAACCTTTTCGCGAGCATCCTCATCCTTTTCCAGTGCTTTTTCCTGAGTATTCTGGATTTTTTCTTTGGTCTTTTCCTCTTTCGCTTTTATCTTTTCCTCGGACTTGGCTGCTTTATCGGAAGCTTTTTCTTCTTCCTTTTGAAGCTTCTGCTCCTCGCGTTCTTTCGCTTTATCTGCTTTTTCCTGATCCTTTTGTTCTTCCTTGACAGAGTTGTCTGAGTCGGATACAGAAGGAGCATTTCGATTATCCTTCGTTGCTTTCATGATTTCTTTGACTGGCTTAGTAAGCCATTCTTCAATATTGATTGTCGTAGGATCAGCTGTAGAAGCTTGTAGCTTTTCTACCAGATTAAGCTTACCCGGTGTAACACCTAGCTTTTTAGCTTCTTCAACGCGTGCAAGACCAACGCTATAGGATTCAACAATAACCTCTTCATTGGCTTCGAGTATTTCTTCCTCAGTAACTTCCTGTAAAGTGACTGCTAACTCATCAGCCTTATCCTCGTTTTTGCTTGCTGTAGCTATAACAAGACCGCCTTCAGTGGTTCCTGCAAAATACCCGGCAGCTGTTATCTGCACCAGAGTCTTTCGTATGGCAGCTTCGATTGTCTGGTTTTCTAAATCCTCTAACGATATTTCTTGTAGGATCTCCTCACCATCATCATTTACCGCTTTGACGGAAAGTACTCGGTCAAAACGATTCACAGTATATTCAATGGAAGGGTTAACATCAACACTGACATAGGTATATGGTGTTGCATAAGCCCAAGCACCGGTACCCAATATAACGAAGGCTGCTGCTGATGCTGCAAAAACAGCAATCCTCTTTGTAATTTGAAGCATAGAATTTTTCATGAGTATTACCTGTCCTATCTCATAGTTATTGTTCTTCATGGCTACCACACGACCATCGTCAGAAAGGACAGCAGCTTTATTGTTTTTTATTTCTACTACGACTGCTTTCATATATTAACGCTCCTCTCTTATGTATCGCAGGTAATCTGCGAGATATGGATACTCTCCGGAAAGTATTTCAATCGCTGCTATTATATATTTTCGATGTCTCTCCATTATTTTTCGGGGTACATGAGTATTGTTTTCAATAATTTTTAAGGGCAGCTGTCTTGTTGATCGTAAATCTGATAATAGCAGATCGTGTTGCAGCATATAGTTGATCACTATTGCACAGGATTTTTTTGTTTTTGCGGCATGGGGTGAGCATTCGGATAGTTCGAAGAAAGAAAAACCATACGCTGAGAATGTCATATTAGCAGTTTCGATCTCTAGCTTGAGATCACCGCTATCAAGCTTTACAACCTGTTCCGCTACAGCCATGCGAAGAGAAGCATCTTCGGATTCTTCATCCGGCTCAGTGTCAAATAGAATCGGATCAATCGATACTTCAGAGCTGTATTTTGCCTGACCCTTTATGTAATCAATCAGGCGTCGTTTAATGACTAAGTCTACAAAGGATAAGAAGCTTCCCTTATCCAGATTGTAGTTGTCTACGGCCTGTGTAAATGCCATTAAGGCAATGGACCATTCATCGTCACTTCTCGTAATAAAACGGTGACAGGTCCTGGATGCACATTTTAATATGTAATGCTCTAGTTGTCGTATTAGAGAATCCAACTTATCCGGATTTTCTTTTGCCTCAAGAGCTAAAGTATCGAGTTCTCTCATAATAATAACCTTACCTTTCTCATAACCTGCAAGATAGGACTGCAGGTACTATGATAATCTTTCTATTGCTTATGAAAGCTTACCTAAATTGTTCGATTTATATGTGTATTGTATCACTAAATGCAGCATTATGTAAACCCACCAATGATACTAGTTAAATATTGTGTGATCCGAAGTCAAAAATGGCACGAATAACTGAGACTTGAATAAACTGTAATGAGATAAGGATTACAGAAATTCTCTATGTCTACAAGGAGGTTACTATGATTAATAATGATGAGAGAGAGGTAAACTTCCAAGCAGGGATTCCATATAATGATATCATCTGGTATGATGTTGTGGGTCAACCCTTCGGAACTGCCTCTTATTTTAATGCAATTGTATTAGGAGATGCTAATAATATTGTAGATACAAAAGGTGCCATGGCGGTAGGAGGAAATTTTGTCAGCTCCAGGGGTCTCAGTCTTGGTTATGGTAATGACGGAAAACTTACCGGAACCGGATATAATCCTGAGCTAGTCCGCTTTCTGGTTGGAGGTAATGTAGCGATGCAAGGCCCATTGGTGGTGATTGGCCATGTTGTAGCCGGAGGCAATTTCCGTGCAGCAAGTGGAAGCACCTATATGATTGGTAAGGATGGGACTAGTGACCAAGTACAGGAGCTAACAGAACTATATCGAGCTAATAATGGTAGCAGATATTGGCGGCCCAGTGACCGAGAAGACCATTATGCTGTATCTAGCTATGATGCACCCCGGTATATTCCTGCTGGCAGAATTGATGCAGATGTGCGGGATTTCTTCGAAGAAGCCAGGGACAGTATCGTGGACTTCCATGATTGTATTGTGAACCTCCAGCCCAACGGGTCCTCAGTGCTTCGTTATCATGAATGGATATTAAGGGGAAATGATCCGGATCAGAATGTATTTTTGATTGATGTCCGCCCGAATGGAATTCTGAATAAGGAGATTAGATTTGAGATTCCGGAAGGCAGCCGTGCTATTGTTATCCTTCGTACAGGAAATAACGCTCATCTTCAATATGGTCTCTGGGGAGAAGAAAGACTGGCAAATCAAACACTATATGTATTCGAAGATGCAAGAAATATCTTTATGGAAGTTCCTGCTGCTATCTGGGGAAGTATTTTAGCACCACAAGCAATGTTTCATGCTCATCAGACCGGAGGAACAGTCAGTGGTAATGCAGCGTTAGGTGGTTTCGCAGTAAGCCCAACCAGTGGCTTTGAATTTCATCTATATCCCTTCATTGGTGGGGTGGAATGCGGTGAAATCGCACCAATTCCCTCTGTTCCGATCCCCCTACCGACACCACAACCAGCTCCGCAGCCGATGCCCATGCCGCCAAGGCCATTACCGACGCCACAACCTGCTCCGCAGCCGGTACCCATCCCGCCAAGGCCATTGCCAATGCCACAACCTGCTCCGCAGCCAGTACCCATCCCGCCAAGGCCATTGCCAACACCCCAGCCGGCTCCTCCCTGCCCGCCCTGTGCTGAGTGTCCGCCACCTAGGGAGCAAATTCCTTGCCCGTCTTGCCCTGAGATATTACCGACTGAGCCTTGCCCGGTTTGTGAAGAATGCAGGCCTTGCCCTACATGTAAGGAGTGCGAACCCTGTCCACCAAATGAAACCACTGTCATCATAGAACCAATCGCAATCCCTATCCCTATTCCCTATACGGAAATGAAGTGCAAACCGCAATGTAAGATCGAAGCCGGTGTTATTTTTGGTTGTATCTGGGGTTGCAGCTGTTGTCACAATCATAGTTGGGAAATTAAGCTTTATAAAGCGTGTGGGGAGAGTAAGAAACTGATATATTGTATTGATATATGTAGTTGCGGTTGCTTTGAATTTAAAGTGCCTTATGAGGATTACTATCTTTTGGAAATAAATCCTGTTGGACCAAAAGCAAATGCGATTACCTGCAAACCGATGCTTACCTTGAAGAATGTAGGAGTTATGAGTTTGATGTTTTGCTAGATGATATAAAGTATGAAAGAAGAGATCTATACAGGGCTTAGAATTATTATGAATACTCCTTATTGAATTGGGAAACAAAAAACATTATAATGAAACCAACTCCAATTAAGAAAGGAAGTATTCATATGGCTAAGGTTTATCTGTTTTTGGCAGAAGGCTTTGAGGAGATAGAGGGTTTAACAGTTGTTGATTTGCTTCGTAGAGCGAATATCGATATAATCATGGTATCAATCACCGGTGATATTCATGTAACAGGTTCCCATCAGATTACAACAGTTGCGGATGCTTTATTTGAGGAGCTGGATTATTCGGATGCAGATATGCTGGTACTACCCGGAGGAATGCCCGGGACCAAGAATTTGCAGGAGCATAAAGGCTTGGACCATCTTCTGAGGGAAGCTGCTTACAATAATAAGAGGTTGGCAGCAATCTGTGCAGCACCAAGAGTCCTTGGAGTCAAAGGCTTACTCCAAGGAAAGCGAGCAACTTGTTATCCGGGGAATGAAGATTCACTTCTCGGAGCACATGTAATCAATGCTGCTGTAGTCCATGATGGAAATATTATAACCTCGAAGGGAATGGGAACAGCGATTGATTTCTCCCTATCTTTGATTAAGGTATTGAAAACTGCCGATGAAGCAGGTCGCATAGCACAAGCAATCCAATACCTGCACTATTCTGAATGATTGAGCTTTCTCGTAGGGAAGGGAAGTACTTGTTTCCGGAGGAAGAACAGACAGATCAGGTTGGGTAAAGCCATGAAGGCATTTACCAAATCAGTTAGCTCCCAAACCAGTTCCAAAGACATAATAGAACCGAAATAGATCATAAGGATGTAGCAGACGCGGTAGGTACCTATTCCGGATTTTCCGAATAGATATTCTACCGCTTTTTCTCCAAAATAGGACCATCCAATTAAGGTGGCTATCGCAAAAGCGATCAAGGAAATTCCGAGAAATACACTACCGAAGGGGATAGTATTAAAAGCAGCTGTAGTCAGCTCAGTAAATGCATAACCCTTAGCTGATGAGGGATTCTTAATTAGGTTAGTCACTATGACAAGTCCGGTGATAGCACAGATCACGACGGTATCCCAGAAGGTGGCGCTCATTGAGATTAATGCCTGTCTTCCTGGGCTTGAGGTCTTTGCTCCGGCAGCAGCAATGGCTGCAGTACCTATTCCTGCCTCATTAGTAAATAGTCCACGGGCTATTCCATACCTGGCAGCAGTCTTGATTGTGCTGCCGATAAAACCTCCGGCGACAGCAGCTGGGAGCTTAGAAGGTAGGAAAGCACTTTTCATGATTAGCTCAATAGCGGAGTACAGATAGGGGAGATTAATGACAAGCAAAACCGTACAGCCGAGGATATAGAAGATCCCCATAGCCGGTACCAGTCTGCTGCAGATTTTACCAATGGACTTTATCCCACCAACGATGACCAAGCCTACTATAACAGCAACGCCGATGCCGACGGCATATTCGGGAAGCCCCCAAAGGGTATGGAGAGTCTGAGTTACAGCTCGAGCCTGTGTGGAACAACCGACGCCATAGGAAGCAATCAATGTGAAGAAGCTGAATAATATAGCCAACCATTTCTTGCCGACCCCATGCTCGAGAGCATACATAGGGCCTCCTAAGAAAGTTCCGTCAGAGGTGCGTTTTCGATAAAGAACGCCTAGAAAACATTCGGCGTAGGTGGTAGCCATTCCGAGAAGTCCGGTGAGCCAACACCAGAAGACAGCTCCCGGTCCTCCAAGAGCGATTGCTGTTGAGATACCTATGATATTGCCGGTTCCGATG
>JAQZBA010000216.1 GCA_029239365.1 Herbinix sp.
TTGTGGTATCGAACCCGGTTGATATCATCGCATATTATGTTTATAAATTATCCGGACTTCCTAAAAATCAAGTCATGGGTACCGGAACTGCAATGGATTCTGCAAGACTGAAACATTTCATCGGGCAACAAATTGGGGTTGACCCCCGAAGTGTTCAAGGTTATACAATGGGTGAGCATGGTGACAGTCAGATGTGTCCTTGGTCTCATGTGACGGTTGGAGGCAAGCGTTTCACCGATATTATTGAGGACAATGAGGAATACAGGAATATTGATCTGGATGAGATAGTAAAACGCGTAACCCGGGTCGGTTTCGATATATTAGAAGTGAAGGGTACGACCTGTTATGGTATCGCAACCGCTGTAGTCGGAATTATTAAAGCGGTAATGAATGATGAGAATAAAATTATACCGGTATCAACTTTACTGGAAGGTGAGTTTGGCGAATATGATGTCTTCTGTGGAGTTCCGGTGATATTAAATCGTAACGGAGTTCAAGATATCGTCGAAGTCCATCTGACACCGGAGGAGCTGGTCAAATTTAAGAATTCTGTTGCGGTGATTCGAGAGTATAATCAGAAGCTGGATATAGTCTAAAAGTCAGTAGGAAGAATTTAATTAAAAGGAATATAATGTGAATGGTACAGGAGATGAGTAATGAAAAAGCTGGTAATCGGAATTTTAGCCCATGTTGATGCAGGGAAGACAACTTTGGCAGAGAGTTTACTGTATCTGACCGGAAGCATTCGAAGATTAGGCAGGGTCGATCATAAAGATGCATTTCTGGATACTTATGAGCTGGAGCGTGAAAGAGGCATTACTATCTTCTCAAAACAGGCGGTATTTGCATATAAAGATTTCGAAGTTACCTTATTGGATACTCCGGGCCATGTGGATTTTTCTGCAGAAATGGAGCGTACATTGCAGGTTCTGGATTATGCGATTCTGGTTATCAGTGGCAGTGATGGTGTCCAGGGGCATACTGAAACTTTATGGAGACTTCTGGCAAGGTATCAGATACCGACCTTGCTATTTGTGAATAAGATGGATATCGGTGGAACGGATCGTAAGTCGTTGATGCTGGAATTAAAAAAGCGGTTGAGCGATGGCTGTATTGATTTTGCCGAAGGGCACAGTTCGAATGAATTCTTAGAGAATATTGCAATGTGTGATGAAGCATTGTTGGATCAATATATGGAACAAGGAACGGTAGAATTAGAAGATATCACAGCACTAATCGCAGAAAGAAAAGTATTCCCCTGTTATTTTGGCTCAGCTCTAAAGCTGGAGGGTGTGGATACCTTTCTTGATGGACTGGAGCAGTACACCGTAAGTAAGATCTATCAGGAAAAGTTCGGTGCAAAGATTTATAAGATAGCAAGAGATGATCAAGGCAATCGTTTAACCCATATGAAGATTACCGGTGGAAGCTTAAAGGTTAAGATGCTGCTGTCTGACAGCAAAGTGAATGCAGGGAATGAGGCAGCGATCTGGGAAGAAAAAGTGGATCAGATACGTATCTACTCAGGCATCCGATATGAAACAGTGGAGGAGACACCGGCAGGTGCGGTATGTGCGGTTATGGGACTTACGAGAACATATCCGGGTGAGGGGCTGGGAATGGAAGCTGTCTCCGATATGCCGATTTTGGAGCCGGTTCTAAATTATCAGATTATCCTGCCACAGGGATGTGATGCACACAATATGCTCTCTAAGTTACATCAGTTGGAAGAAGAAGACCCACAGCTACATATGGTTTGGTCTGATCAGTTAAAGGAAATTCATGTACAGTTGATGGGAGAAGTACAGATTGAAATTCTTAAGACTCTTATTTTAGAACGATTTGGTGTAATTGTTGAGTTTGGTACAGGTAGTATCGTATATAAAGAATCTATATTAGAACCGATGGTTGGAGTGGGACATTTTGAACCGTTGCGACATTATGCAGAAGTGCATCTGCTTCTGGAACCGGATGAACCGGGAAGCGGACTAACCTTTCTCAGCAACTGTAGTGAGGATGAGCTGGATCGCAGCTGGCAGCGACTGATTTTAACCCATTTAGAAGAAATAGAACATGTTGGAGTATTAACCGGTTCACCAATTACTGATATGAAGATAACGTTGATTGCAGGACGCGCTCATCTGAAGCATACGGAGGGCGGAGACTTCAGACAGGCGACTTATAGAGCAGTACGACAGGGATTAAGAAAAGCGAGTAATGTTCTTCTGGAGCCTTATTATAGTTTTAGGCTGGAACTCCCCTCAGAATCAATCGGAAGAGCGATGTCTGACGTCCAGAGGATGAATGGGACCTTCTCCCCTCCTGAAATAATTGACGAGTTCTCAGTACTAACCGGATGCGCGCCGGTGGCAACCATGCGCGGATATCAAGCGGAAGTAACTGCTTATTCCAGAGGTAGGGGCAGATTGATATGCACGCTTAAGGGCTATGAACCCTGCCATAACACGGAGGAAGTCTTAGCGTTAATTAACTATGATAGTGATCTGGATATGGATCATCCTACAAGCTCTGTATTTTGCTCCCACGGAGTGGGGTTCGTAGTGGAGTGGGATAAAGTGGACGATTATATGCATGTGGAGGATGGATGGCAGCGTCCTGAAGCGGAAGCAGCAAAAGAGGAGCTTATAGAAGAAACGCTTTCTGTAAGACCTCGAACCTATCACCAAACCTCGTTACAGCAGGACAAGGAGCTGGAGGAAATCTTTGTTCGTACCTTTGGACCAATCAAAGAAAAGCGAAGTTCTTACCAGGGCGGACTTGGGTATGAGAAGAAAAAAGTAATGGATAAGGGAAGGTTGAACCAACCGATTATATCTAAGACGAGAGAGCCGAGGAAGGAATATTTGCTGGTAGATGGTTATAATATTATCTTTTCCTGGGAGGAGCTCCAGGAGCTGGCGAAGGAGAATCTGGATGCAGCGCGTGGTCGTCTCATGGATATTCTCTGTAACTATCAGGGCTTCAAAAAATGTAGTATCATCCTTGTATTTGATGCATATAAAGTGAAAGGCGGATTAGGAGAGGTACTGGATTATCATAATATAAGCGTGGTATATACAAAAGAGGCAGAAACAGCAGACCAATATATTGAGAAGGTAACGCATGATATTGCACGGGAGAATCGAGTCACCGTTGCAACCTCAGATGCTTTGGAGCAATTAATCATACTGGGAAAAGGTGCGGTCAGACTTTCTGCCAATGATCTGAAAGAGGAAATCAATAGAATCAATGAGCAGATACGTAGTGAATATCTGGACAGGCCACCAACCGGCAGAGCCTATCTAGGAGAGCAATTTGATGATGATATCATAGATATCTTAGAGGATAACAAATGAGAAAATCCTGGCAATTAAAGACGGATTAATCAACTGATCATTTGTCATAGTAAAGCGGCTGTTTCCTGGTGTTTGGAAACGAGCCGCTTTGTTATGAGTTAAGAAAACAGAAACTTATTGCTTTGTTATGTTATACAGGGCATAGGTGGACATATTAACCATCTGGTAACCCTCATCTTCCTTTTTGTCAAAGGAGATTAAATAATCAATCTTAGCACTGGAGCTTTCTTCAGCTACCCCATTAATTGAGAGGCTTTCCGGAAAGAGTACCAGATAAATTCCGTCACCCTCTTTAAGACTTAGTGCAGCATTCTCTATATCACAGCCATAGGTACCATAATGCATATTGTTTTTATCTTTTGTGGAATCCTTATACCATTCGTAAGTGCCATCCTCCTTTAATACTAGATAACCGCTATTGGTAACGTCCCATTCTCCAACAAGAAATTCATGCGCTTTTCCTTCATTCACATCATTCGTTACAGCGGTTGCTTTGATGTCAGACATCAGCTTCACGGCCTTGTCATATCCGGATTGGTATTCTTTCTCTGTAGAGGTATAGGTGATAGATGCGGCATTATAATATTTTCCATAATATCGCTGATATATTTTGTGGATTGTGGTCCCATCCTTGTAGCTATATCCATATTCGTACCAGGTATCTCCATTCACCTCGACGCTGGATGGCTTCTGAAATACCTCAAATTCGTCATAAGTAGAAATCAAGGTTTCAAAATAGTGAATCATGTCCAAGGGATGTTGATAAGTGCTTTCCTGCGATACATAAATGCTAACTGTATTTCCTTTTGCATCACTGAATTCAAGGGGAGCACTTTCCGTTGTATTTTCTTTATATTCCCAGACATTTGCATCGTAGTTAAAGGCAAGATTACCGATGCTGACCGGTTGGAGATCTTCTTTCTTATTGCTGCAGCTTGTAAGTAATAAAAGTGCAGATAGAAACGTAATTATTTGTATTGTTTTTTTCATTTTAACCGTCCTTCACTTTCTTTTCCTTGGCGATTTGGGATATTATTCTGACTTTTTATATGTTACACCTAATTCTACAAAATTACAAGAAAAAGACCGTGTCTCTTCCATTATTAAGAAGAGACACGGTCTTTTTCACTATCTTGATTTATTCGTTTCAAAAGCTTATGTTCAGAGCTATTTTTAGAAATTCCTTTTTTATTCTTCTTCCTTTGTTTCATCCTTCGGAACAATAATATTTAATAAGAAGGATATGAGGAAGGATAAAACGATAGGAGACTTGCCAATGATATTCTGTACATCCATAGGGAAGAACTGAAGGGATGTAGACACGGTGCTTACACCAACACCGATAGCAAGTGCGATACCAACAATCATTTTATTACGATAGTTTAATGGCTGCTGTGTGATTAATTGAATACCTGACATTGTAATAGCAGCAAATACTGTGATGGTAGCACCACCAAGTACCGGGTAGGGTATGGTTGTCATAACAGCACCGAATTTGGGAACTAAACCTGCAGCTAGCATAATCACACCAACAATCATAAATACTCTTTTTGCTACTACTTTTGTTGTAACAATTAAACCAACATTCTGGCTGTAAGGATCCGTAGGAAGACCGCCGATACAAGCGCCGAGCATACCACAGATGCCTTGACCTTTAATAGCGCCACCGATTTCTTTGTCCGTTGCTTCACGATTGAAGCCACCAATTGCAGTAGAGGATACATCGCCAATTGTTTGAACCGCTTGAACAACATACATGATAATCATCGCTATGATCGCAGAGGGATGGAATTCCACACCCCAGTGAAGTATACGGGGTAATGCAACCCAATCAGCTTTTGCAACATTATCAAAGCTAATCATACCGCCCCATGCGATGGATAGAATATAACCAACTCCGATACCAATCAACATACCGGATACTTTAATATAGCCTTTTCCGAAGAAATTACAAGATAGAGTGATCGCAAGTACGATCATTGCAATTGCCCAGAATTTTGGATTACCAAAGTTTTCTTTGGCACCGCTTCCGCCTGCCATGTAGTTTACTGCAGTACTGTACAGAGATAGACCAATACTTAGTACAACGGTACCACTAACAATGGGAGGGAAGAATTTACGTATCTTTCCGATACCCATTCCTAAGAAAATTGATACAAATGCGCCAACCAGCTGGGCTCCAAAGATGGCTCTGATGCCATAATTTAAACCGATCGCTGTTAATATTGGCATATAGGCAAATGCTACACCCATAACATTAGGTAATCCCATACCAAACCCGAATATGGGGAATAATTGCAATAATGTTGTTAATCCACCGATAATCATGGCTGCCTGCATTAGAAGAATTTTCTCTTCCTCTGGAAGCTCAAGTAACTGAGCCACCAGAATAGGTGGTGTAATATTTCCGACAAGCATTGCAAGAACATGCTGTAGCGCCTGAGGTATTGATGCACCCCAGCTAGGTTTCCCGTTTAATACAAATAACGATGTTTCAGATCTTTCAGCTCTCTTAGCGCTCATAGATTAATCTCCCTTTCGATCTCATATTCATAGTAACCGATACACAACCTATTCATTTCACTTATAATGATTGAATAATACAAAGCTTTTACTTAGTTTGACTAATCAATCTAATTTTTGGTAAAAAAAATAAGGCTGATTATTGAATGATATCTATAATACTTTTAGATATTTAACTATCCTTGTAGAAAATCACCACACTCTCTCTGCGTACATTAAATTTATTATACATTATAACTATAGAAAATGGAATAGAAATTTTTTAATTTCGACATATTCTATAACGATATTTATGATATTATGAATAAAATGTATTTTTTACTAAATTTTTAACATTAATTGATGGTATATATTAACTAAACGGATTACTAAGGTTAAGACTAGAGGCCTTTTGATATTAAGTGCATTATGGTATACTATAGTAGATGATATACTAGTAGGAGAATTCATAAGGAGTATATCCTTATCAAATAGAATGGAGTGAAATATAAATGCTAAACATAGGCTGTCACTTGTCATCATCAAAGGGGTTTCTTGCCATGGGTGAAGAAGCATTAAATATAAAAGCGAACACTTTTCAGTTCTTTACGCGGAATCCCCGCGGCAGTAAGGCAAAAGAAATTAATCCGGAGGACGCAAGAAAGCTATGCGAACTATTACTAGAGCATTCCTTTGCCAAGCTTCTTGCTCATGCTCCTTATACATTGAACCCTTGTTCAGCTGCATTGAACACGCGTGAATTCGCATTCCTAACGATGATGGATGATCTGAAACGTATGGAGTTTCTACCAAATAATATGTACAATTTTCATCCCGGAAGTCATATTGGACAA
>JAQZBA010000217.1 GCA_029239365.1 Herbinix sp.
AGGTAAAGTGCAAGATTAACTTCTGTATTGCAATACTAACTTCTACCCACTAGCAATTAGTATTGCACGATATTTTTGTAGTATAATAGATGTACTTGGAGCCTCCTGCGCTGATTGGAGGTACTTATGACTAAAGATAATCACAACCGTAAACATCTTACTTTATCGCAGCGTATTCTGATTGAAAAAGGTCTGTCAAACAATGATTCTTTCTCAGAAATCGCAAGGAAAGCAGGAAAGGATTCCAGCACCATTTCCAAGGAAGTCAGACGTCATCGCAGCTGGTATGAACAGCGAGATAAAAAGCAAAGGATACCCTGCGCCAAAAGGCAAGACTGCCGAATGCGTTCCTTATGTGGTAGAAAGGATTGTATTAAGCTCTGTAGAGCCTGTTATGATCCTAAAATCCATTGCTCAGATATCTGTCCTGATTACACAGAAAAGACTTGTGAAAAGCTTATTAAAGCACCTTATGTTTGTAACGGATGTCCTAAGAAATCTAACTGTTTATTAAAGCGGGCTTTCTATGCCGCACAGTATGCAGACGATACTTATCGTGATCTTCTTGTATCATCCAGAGAAGGAATAAACCAAGCACCTGTTGATATCGCCATGTTGGATGGCCTCATATCTCCGTTGCTGAAAAAAGGTCAATCTCTGGCGCACATTTATGCTAATCATTCTTCCGAAATACCCTGTAGCAGGCGCACTCTCTATAACTACATAGACCAATCCGTTTTCACTGCGAGAAACCTGGATATGAGAAGGCGTGTCCGCTACAAAATCAGGAAAAAGGCTACTCGTGTAAGTTTGCTTGTACGTGAGTTCAGGATTCAAAGGACCTATGATGATTTCCTGCGTCTTATGAAAGAATGTCCTGAGACTCCTGTTGTGGAGATGGATACGGTAGAAGGTTCCCGAGGTGACGGTCATAAAACCCTGCTGACACTGTTTTTTCGTAACTGTTCCCTTATGCTTATATTTCTTCTTCGTGAAAAGACACAGGATCAGGTTTCCAAAGTTTTTGACTATCTCACAGACGCACTCGGTATTGAAATTTTTCGCAGTCTTTTCCCTGTAATTCTGACCGACAACGGTATTGAATTTCAAAGTCCGGATCGATTGGAGAAAACAGCACAAGGTGAGGTTCGCACAAATATTTACTATTGTAACCCCC
The DNA here is from genome assembly GCA_029239365.1 of Herbinix sp. Lineage (GTDB taxonomy): Bacteria > Bacillota > Clostridia > Lachnospirales > Lachnospiraceae > Mobilitalea. Next base: position 1,178 of record JAQZBA010000217.1, read on the forward strand.
ACAGTTCCTGGCAGAAAGGCATGATAGAGAAGAATCACCAATACATCCGGTTTGTCATTCCAAAAGGTCAGTCCCTACAAATGTACACACAGAAAGATATCACGTTGCTAATGAACCACATAAACAGCGAAGCAAGGGACAGCCTGAACGGATGCACCCCGTATAAGCTGTCCCTTATACTTCTAAGTAATAAGCTGCATCAGGAACTGAACCTGGTGGAAATCCCACCAGATGATGTCTTGCTGCGTCCCGAACTACTGAAATAATTCTTAGTTGCACAGCAGGCTCCATGCCAGAACTTAGTCCTGCACAAGGCATGTGGAAGTTAGTAATGCACGCTATTTTCAGATGCCTGATTGCTATGCCAAAAACAAGCAAAAAGGTTCTATATAGTGATTATATCCCTTGAAAAGTCTTCTGTAAACGAGAATCATTATGATGTAAGTCCTGCATTTTCAGCTACTTAAAGCATTTCAGAAGTTACCTTTTCATTTGACCCATATTATTTTTAGACGAAGTACGATAAAATAAGGCTGTTGCCAGTACTCCTATCAGTAACAATGCAATACAAAGCACAAAGGGCAATATCCTTGAGACATTACTTAGTAGTCCACCTATGTATCCAAAGGGTACGCTTACCAGCATCACCGTTGTCTGAAGAAGAGCCATAATACCGGAGCGCTCTGTATGATCGACATGAATCGCGACCAAGGATTCTCGAAGCGTACTCAGAACCGCCACACCAAGAGCTTCAAATACTAAGGATACTGATAAAATCACATATCCCCATATACCGGTATTCGTAATTGAAATCAGTAAGATACAACTGATGATAGAGCTGAAGAAACCTCCAAACAGCGGCCATTTCAGCTTAGATTGCTTGAAATGTGCGATTATGGTAAAGAATAGAATGATGGAAAGGATACTTCTTACCATGGGAAAGATGGGCAGTAGTGTATCCGGAACTCCGATACGGCGGGATGCAATAATCTGCCAGAAGGTCATTCCAAGCATACCTACTATCTCCACCAGAATGCTGATGACCAGTGCAAATAAGGTCCCCCTGGAAGCAAGTATTTTGCTTAAGGCTCCTTTATATCCTGACATCATCTCACCCCACGACATGCCACGAGTTGCTTCACGCTTGATTTTACCTACCGCTGTCTCTGTCGAGAACTTATATAGAATAATCAGCTTTGCCGTCATAATAATAAAAGCATTGATATAGAGTATTCTTATCGCCGGTATTAGCGTTAGCTGTGATACCAGAATGGAAGAGATCGGTGCAAACAAAGCCGAGAGATTACCGGATATCATAACCCAGGAATAGATATGGGTGATTTTATCCTTAGGCGCATCCTCAACAAGCAGGCAATCCCAAGAGACAGTCGTTATCTTCATTGTACCATTAAGTAAGGCAGCCACGACAAAGAACCAAAACCCTTGGCTGGATGCCCAGATAAGGCAGGGAAGACTCCAAGCAAGAAAATCAAATATCACGGTACTCTTTCTGCGACCTAGCTTATCAACAATTGCTCCGGATAAAAATGCAAAGATCATCTGCGAGAACATATAGATTGAGGTTACGATCCCCACCTGTATATCATTCATTCCGAAGGCAAGCATATATACTGTTGCATAGGGAAGACATAGATTCATAGAAAGCCCCCACATAGGCTCAGTATAAACACAAGCACGGGGATTGCCTCGCAGATCAAAAAGAGTACGAAGCAATTGATGCTTTAATAAGAAGTTTTTCATTTCAGTATTATCCTTTCCTGATGTTTACAATGCCGTATTTTATTTTATATTTTCATTTGTAACTTACATTTTATTAATTACTATGGTGACTAGTGCACCTTATACTCATCAATCAGTTTCGTTACCGAGTTAACGATTTGCGCTGTCATCCCCCAAATCGTCCAATCATGATACCGGTAGAATAATACTTCGTGAGTACCTTTGGCCCAGGGATATTCCACCCCTCCCGGGATCCATTCATACGGAAAATCCTCCGCCGGCTCGTTGATTAACTTACTCTTGAATATCTCCGGCTGATGCTTGCGCAAAAAATCCAATGGTATTTTAATAATTTCATCTACTTCGTCTATGCTAAAGGTATCGTTATAATCAGATAACTCACCAATAAAAGGATGTATCATCATATTAAAGGGTGAGATATAAATATCTCCTATTCCGATTACCTTGATTTGTTCCTTCTTTATATTAAGTTCTTCGACCGTTTCACGGATTGCACACTCCAACAAGGTTTCGCTCGGCTCAAGCTTACCCCCCGGAAAACAGATCTCTCCCGGCTGTCTTCTTAACTTACCGGATCTCTTTTCAAAGAGTAGGTACGTATCTCCTTCTACTCGTAGAATTGGAATTAATATAGCATACTGTCTGCATTTATCTGCACCGATGATCCCAGGTTGCCTAGTTAAAAATTCTTCTTTCATCAGAACGATCCCTCCTTTGTGCTGATGCGAGAACTATTACAAAGTCTGTCCATATTTTTGTGTCATACCTGTTAAGGCCAACATCAAAATCTTCCCTCAATATCAGCCTTGAATTATCAATATTCTAGCATATTATTCAACAATTAGCACTCATTTCTTTATTCTCCTTTCCGTAATTCCGATATGATGCAAGAACCCTTGAAGGATATCCCCTGAAGTTACTTCCGCAAATACCGCATGTCCTTTGCTATCTCTTGATTCTTTTTCTGTGCAAGGATTATATTATTCATGATTACTTTTCTTCCCTTTACGACATTCTAATGTTAGATATCTATGCAGATAGTAGACAGGAAAATCAAAGGAGAAGAATTAGAATATGAGGACGATAAGATCTATCGCTATTGCAATGTCCATAGTCATTGTTACTGACATAACAACACTAGATACTTTATACCAATCAGTAAGAGCAGAGGAGTCTGATGGAAGCACCAGCAGTACAACTTTCGCACCCCAAATCGCATCCGAACCCATAGTATCTCCGATACCTACTATCATCACAACCGTCAGCCCGACCAGCAAACCTACACCAACTCCGTTTGTCACGGATACGCTTGCATCAATGGCAGAATATGACTATGTAAAAAACAGCGTGACTGACCTCAGTAGCGAAGCATTGACCATAAAAACCCTTCCATCAAACGTGAGCAAGTATGGCACTCTCTACGGCAGAGGGATGCCATATGCAGAGTATAAAGCTGCCATGGAATATAAGTGGACGGATTGTACTGATTATATAACGAAGTTTACCGAAGTCAGTATTAACCTTAAGAACACTATGAATTACAACACTTATGTGAACACCCTTACTAAGCTTTCAAGGTATGATGGAGTATATTTATATACAATCGGCAAGTCCACAGAGGGTCGTAATATCTATGCAATTGAAATTGATATAGAGTCATCAAAGGATAAAGAAGTATTTATGTTTACAGGACAGGTGCATGCAAGAGAATTTGCCGGAGGTACTTTCCTCATGAAAATGCTTGCTGATCTCCTATCGAAGGCACAAAATAATAAAGAAACAATGGAGCTGTTAAAAAGTTATAAATATGTCGCAGTTCCAATCATTAATGTGGATGGAAGAGAAGCTCTCATCAAAGAACCAAGCAAATGGTCTCCTGGTGGTTCACTCTGGAAAGCATATATCAATGGAACCGATGGCAACCGTAACTTTCCAAGTGTAGTATGGGGGCAGGTGTCAGAAGGAAATAATCTCAAATGGAGTGTGAAGACCAAACCGAGCGCTGATAATTATCCCGGCAAGTATGCAGGATCAAATAGTGAAACTAAAGCAATGATGAAATGGCTTTACCACTACATCGTTGTTGAAAAAGCACTCTGCCTTCTTGATATGCATCAACAGGGATCAAAAATATATGCGGGAAAAGAATGGTCGACTCAAGCGCAGGAACGAATAGCGAACAATCTTAGAAAATGCGTGTTTAAAGTATTAAACAAAGGCAACTATAGCAGAACCTATGGAATTATTGAAGATGAGCCGGTCGATGGATTCGATGGAAGCGGATCCAGCATTACGGACTATGCAGTATCCTTAGCAACCGGAGCTAAATTCTCCCCTACCATGGGCTTCTGCGCGTATACTGACGGAGAAAAGGAATATATTCTTATGCAGATTACTGACCTTGATAACATCGACTTTGATTTGAGTGCAGCCAATAAGAACTTTTCTACCCTTACTGTCGAAATCGGCTTTGGTTCGAAGTACCTTGGTAATTCCACCTCCGCAAGAAAACTTCTTGCTACTGAATATACGAAGTATCATTTCGATAAATTGTTTGAACGCCTGCCAGGTATGTATTAATACTTTCTTTATAATTTTGCTTTTCACTCTAAATATTTGTCCTACCCGACAGCGGAGCAATGACCTTAAGACATAGAAACAAGGCAGGGTTCAAAGTATCCCACCTCATGTATTGACTCACATCCAATTATTTAAAGAGGGACAGCCTCAATGACTTTATGCCATATCAGCTGTCCCTCTTTATGTTGGGTAACTTATTTCAATTCAAATTGACTATTGATTGGATAAGGGGATTCTCACCAGTATCTTATATTCCATATCCGGTTTGATATTCCTGACAATTCCATCTTCAACGAGAATGTCATTGACATACACTTCCCTATCCTTAATCCCTGCTTCTCTCTGAATGTCAATATTTAATTCTGCACCTCGGAAGGTACGTTTGACTTTGGCTTCCTGCCAGTCAGAAGGAAGCTGCGGATTAATCGCGAGTCCTTCTCTATTTCCCTTCAGTCCAAAAAGACCATCAATAATACAACGGTAAAACCAGGCAGCTGTCCCTGTATTAAATAAATGGCTCGATCGACCGGCAGTTCTTGGTATCTGATGATAAGCACCACGGTAATAATTAGGAATATACACAGGTAATTGACCTCTTTGAAGAATATCCTCCAGGTCCGGTCCCGGTATCATTTTCCTTAACAACCGATATGCATTTTCTAATTCTCCTTTGGTATAAAGCGCATAGATATAAAATGTAGCTGCATGATTATAAACAGCACCATTTTCAGCCGATCCGGGAAATTTCTGAGTTAATCTGCCAACATCCTCGCGCATGCAAGTATATGCCGGAGCCAGCTTTTCAACACCATATGGAGTTTCCAGATGTTCCTGCACCGCTTCTATCAGAAGTACTTTCTTATCTTCGTCTGCAGCTCCGCTAAGAAGTGCCCAACCCTGAGGATTGATGAAGATCCTACCTTCCTTATCTTTGCTTATTCCAAACAGTAGATTGTCATCAGTGATTCCACGAGCGTACCATTTTCCATCCCACAGGTATTTGTTTATATTGTCATTCGTTTTGTTGACTTCTTTTCTTAATTCCAAGGCTTCCTTCGTCCATCCACCTTTTTCACATAGATCGGACCAGATTAATACTGCATAGGCGGTAGCCATTGTTAACCATCCTGAAACACCTTTTCCCTTGTAGCCCACCATATTCATCGGATCACACCAATCACCCTGATCAATATAATTCAAACCTCGTTCATCCCTATTATTGATAAGCCAGTTCATTCCACGATTAATGTGTTCAAATACCGAAGCTGTTTCCCTTCCTTCTGCAAAAGGAACCATCTCGTTCAGTATTCCATAGTCGTCGGTTTCATCCAGATAAGCACTAAGGCAGATTGATAACCATACACAGTGATCCGTATGAGGAATTTGATTAATATACTTGAGTTCTGCATCCTTATGCAGTTTGATGCCGTCCGGCATAGCTCCATTTTCCTGTTGCTGTCCTAATGCAACCAAAAATGCATTCCTAGCTGTCTCCGGTTTTATATAACTCATTCCCATATTATCCTGGAGGTAGTTACGGGTTTGCGGATCTAATGTTAGGCGATTGGTTTTACCATGGTAGTATATTTGCCGCGGTAGCCAGTGATTTACAAAGTTATCCAAGTTTTCATCTGGTGTTTTTATCTGAATACAGCCCTTACCTGCTGCTATGTACTCAGCATATTCTTTTTCTGCTATTCTAAATCCATCATCACCACAACTATTTTGATCTATAAAATACCTCTTGCGGATACAAGCAATCTCTTCCTCATTTTTAGCTGGACCGAAAATAAACTTAAATTCTTGTTCTTCGCCTGGATTCATATCTAATCTATATTGAAGAACACAGACCGGCATTTCATATCGTGCATCCCCATTAGCCAATTTGTCATTCATTATTGCAGAAGGGAGTGTAATACCACCTTCTCCTTCAAAATTCTCCTGGTTGGCTTCCCATGCTAAAGGTTCCTTCTCGGCCAATAAAAATGTTTTATCTTTATAATCCTTAACGGTAAAATAATCTTTGTATTTTTGATATGGTGTAATCGATGAGCAAACAATCGCTTGTAAATCTGCTTTATATTCACCTTCCTGATTCATCCAAGACATATATCCTACTGTAAAATACGGATAAATACTAATATCCCTTTTACCTTGTGATTTGTTGGTTACTTTTATCTTCCAAAGTTCTAATGCATCCTCCTTGGGAAGACTCAAGCACATTTCTACACAAATCCCATCGTTCTCCACCTTCCATTTCACATTATTCTTGCCTACAGAAAATGTGAACTTATCGGGTGAAACACGTACAGGTTCATGTGGAGCCGAGAAAACCCTACCATTCGCTTCGTCTTTAACATATAAAAAACGACCGGGATGATGTGCATAATAAGGCTGCTCCGGCTGCATAAAGGTTTTGGCCTCAAGGTTTGGAGCATGGGAGTACTTTGCAGGCTCCGGTTGCATAAACTGAGCCACGGCATACCCTCGGCAGTTTACTTGGATCATCATTTTCTCATTCCACAAAAACCCGGAAGCTTTTGGCATGGCTGTAGGACTATCCAGCTCATAATATTCATTATCTGATGTTGCTCTTATCATAAATTTATCCCCTTTATGCTATAAAGGCGTTGACGATTAAAATTTCATACAACCGCCTGATGCTGCTGATGAAGCAAGCTTTGTATATAATCCTAATACACCTTTTTTATATTTAGGTTCTGGTTGTATCCATTGCTTTTTGCGTTCTTTC
>JAQZBA010000218.1 GCA_029239365.1 Herbinix sp.
TACGATTATCTGAGAGATTACAAACTGCTATGGGTGCTTTTGTTTTATTTGTCGTTCTTGTCGTTAAGGATACTGTATACTGCAGAGAACATGCCGAATAAGATTCCGGTGATCGGGAATACCACCCATGCGATGTACCATAAGTTGTATACAAAGCCACAGAATAAGAATATTGCTACAGCAATAGGCCATACGCAGGCTGCTACAGCGCCGATTACTTTATCCTCTTTCTTGTTCTTAGGGGCACTTTCGCCGATCTGTAGCAGCTTCTCAAAGCTTTCTCTGACGGTGCCGGCAGTGATAAATAGGAAGACTGCAACAGCTACAATGATAAGAAGAACAACAACACCATACTCCTGCGCTTCTTCGCTGATTAAGGAAGATACAAATAAAGTCACAGGTGACACTACGAGGAGGCATACGCCAACAATGATACAAAGATAAAAGGTTGGTGTAAAAGCCTGATGTCTTTTCTTAAGGTCTGCGGCCACGCTCATGGGTAACGAAACCCCTTCCTCCATGAATTTATACCGTTCAAAATTCATTCCGGAGAAGATAAAGATGCCGACTGCCGTCGCGATTAACACAAAGAGAATAATCAGTCCGGGAACGTAAGCGGCATCACCCCTCATCCCTTCGAAGATTACACCATTCTCTACTAATACAGAGGATAGAACTAATAATGCTGGGGCAAGGATACATAATAATACTCCGATCCCGATCTGTAAGCCCATGACCTTCTTTACTTTCAGATATTCCTCAACCTCTTCCTGTGTTACCACCGGTTGGGAGATGGTCTCGTTGTTACCTGCAATTCCGAGCTCACTGATCAGCTCGTCAATGTTGCCGAATTCAGAGATTACGATACCGATGGCTTCATTCTCTGTTTTTCCCTGATTCTTTAACTCGTTATACTTATCCTCCATGTTAGACAAGATATTGTTCTTTAATTCGCTTACCTTAGCAGTCCTAGGTAAGCTGGCAAATAAGTTATCCAAATAATTTTTGATTGTCTCCATTATATACTCCACTCCTTTATAAATCGATTAATTACATCCTTGGTAAGTTGCCATTCCTCACATTTTTCCTTGTAATACGCTAAACCACTTGGGGTTATCCTATAATAAGTACGCCGCTTTCCAAAAGTCTCATCGCCATAGAAGGATTCGATAAACCCGTTCGCTTCCAGCCGATTGAAGGCGGAATAGAGAGTTGTCTCCTTCATAATGTATTTTTCTTCCGAAAGCTCCTTGATATTTTTCGATATCTCATACCCATATGACTCTCCTTCGAGGAGTAAATATAGGATAATAGTGTCGTTGTATCCCCGGATTACATCGCTACTGATCAAATCCGTACCTCCTTGAACTATACTTAATGTAGACGGTACGCGTTCCATCTACATTTCTACTCCATCTGTCGTAGTAATCAGAGTATAGCACAATTACTACGACAGGTAAAGTACTTTTGAAAATATTAGTAAAAATATTTTCAAAGAGGCGAAAAGGCCGTACTAAGCTTAAAAACGCAAAGTACGACCTTCAGTTAAAGTAAATTATATGGTCCTAATTATAATGCACCCTGCACACGTTCCTGCTGATAACCGCGGTCTGTGCTTGGCTTAATGGGCTGAAGCTTAAAGTATAGAAGAGCATTCCTACTCAAGGTAAAGCTCAGGTTCATGACATTATGATCTACGGGCTTCTTCTCGGTTCTGAGCTGAGGCTGATCAGATAATCTTAATAGTTCTAGCTGCTCCTTCGATGGATTCGCTGGGGATCCAAGGTTAATCCAGGTCTTAAGGGGATTACAAGTAGTCTCGTCTACGAGTTTAGTTATGAGAGCGTAATCTCCGTTGTTCCTAGAAAGGGCAAGATTAATCGTAAGATCATCGTCCTCGGTGGCATCCTCCACTGGGTTCCAGGCGATGCCTTGGAGTGAGCCGTCCTTCTCTTCCGTAATGATAAAGTTCTCTTCGCGAGCGATGGCTTGACTGCTTAATTTATGATAGAAGGAGAAAGCCCAGTAGGTTGGCTTATGTATCATACCATTCGCTAATAGTCCAAAGCAGCCTGAGAAGGGAGTAAAGGCAACACCTGCTTCCTCGAAGATATCTCCGAAGGTCCAATAGGAATAGGAGGCACTGGTATCACCCATCTCACTGAGTAATCTGGCAATATAGGCAGCATTCAGGTTGGTATCATGAATTGGACACAGAGGGGTATAGGAGGTATTGAATTCTGTAATATGCATCTCCATTCCCTTATAATCAGGGAAACTGTCAATAATCTGACGGCTTACTGCGAGCTCATCGAGGAATACCTTGGGGGCACGAAGTCGCTGATAAGCATAATGGCCGTTATTGTCGGGAGACTCTGTCGCATAAGCATGTCTGGTTACGAAATCTAAAGGCAGCTTATTCTTGTGGCAATGGGTTAAGAATTCCTTCAACCAACGTTCGTCATCTACTCCACAGATGGCAGGTCCACCAACACGAAGATTAGGGTCAGCAGCTTTTACGGCTCTAGCAGAGACCTCGTATAGCTTGAAGTACTCAACCATATCAGCACCCTTCCAGAAACCTGGGAGATTTGGCTCATTCCATACTTCGAACGGCCAGGTAAGAACTTCTTCCCTGCCGTAACGCTCGAACCAGTGAGCGATGGTAGCCTTAATCAGATCCGCCCATTTGTCATAATCAGCGGGAGGGGTGACATTTCCCTTCCAGTAGAATACGGTCTGATCACCGGAAGCGAGCTTATAGGGCATAAAACCAAGCTCTACAAAAGGCTTTATCCCAAGAGAGAGATAATCATCAAACACCATATCCAGGTAAGTAAAATTATATTCAACCTTCTGAACACCCTCCTCCATATAGGTCTGGTAGATAGCCATATCATCACAGAATAACCCATGTCCTCGAATATGAGAGAAATGTATGTCCTTCTGAACCATTTCTAATTGATCGTGGTACGCCTTCTGTAAGGCTAAGCCCATGCGTCCGGTTCCGATGCAGAACGCTGCATTGTTGTTAAAAGGCGCCTTAGCGTCCTTTGTTATGGAATAATTTAGTTCTCTTGGCACGTGAATACCCCTTTCTTGTCCCTGTCGCTTATTATTTTAGTAATTCAATTGTTTTATTCTTCACTGTCGAATATAATTCATTGAATATACATATATAGAAAATATGGTAATCTATTTTTATGGGTTTTACAAGGATTACGTATAATTAGTTATATTTTGTATTGCAAAAAACAATAGAAACAGCTACAATTGGCTTAATCTTAATATGAGCGTAAGGGGGAGCACTCAGTGGGAGAAATAGTGATTGAAGAGATTAATTATAAAGCATTTGTTATGGTTACAGGAAGCATGCTACTTTTGATTGCATCCATTGCAATGACCATATTTGGTGTACAGAAGGACAGATCAGCGTATTGGGTTCCCGGGATTATGGCATCCTTTTTGTTTGTAATCATCTTCTCGGCAACAGCAGTGAAGGCAATGAAGGTGAGAAAGCTGATCACCATTACACATGAAGGAATTGTTGATAGTTCTTCCTTAGGTGGACTTGGTTTTATTTCCTTTGATGATATCAAGGAATTTATGATTGTCAATGTATATAATAAGAGAGCGATTGCAGTCATACCAAAGGATATCGAAAGTCTCATTACTCAGTTTTCCGTGGTAAAGAGAAGACTAATTAAGAGAAACATGAACCTTAATCTTCCACCAATTTTAATTATGGTGGATCTGGCGAAGGATATGGAGCCGGAAGATATTTTATCCTTATTAAATAAGAGACTACTTGATTACAGCAGCTTATTTGAATAAAATTGGCTGCTGTTTTTGTGAGAAAAGGGTTCAAACTCTTTATTATTTGTTGAAAAAATAGGTTGAATTCTGGACAAAGTTATGTTATCATAGTTAATTGTGATATGTTATACTATAAATTCCTTGCTCTTTAAATGTAAGTTGATTCTTCGTCAGTCAAGTTACATTAGAAAAGGGCCAGAGACCAGAAGGAGGTGCTAAACAACTATGAACCAATATGAATTAGCCTTAGTTGTAAACGCAAAAATCGAGGATGAAGTCAGAATCGCTACATTAGAAGCAGTTAAAGAACTTATTGCCAGATTCGGTGGTAACGTTACTAATGTTGATGACTGGGGAAGAAAGAGATTGGCTTATGAAATTCAGAAAATGAAAGAAGGCCACTACTATTTCATCCAATTCGAATCTGATTCTACAGTTCCAAACGAAATCGAGCAGAGAATTCGTATTATGGAAAATGTAATCAGATATTTGTGCATCAGAAAAGATGCAAAATAAGACAAACTTATACGTTTGTTAATGACGAATTATTAATTAATTCGACTTGCAGATATACTACCCTAAGGCGTATAAACGAAAAAAGGGAGGTATTTAACTTATGAATAAAGCAATTTTAATGGGCCGTCTAACAAGAGATCCTGAGGTGAGATATTCACAGGGAGAGAATTCAACAGCAGTAGCAAGATTTACTTTAGCAGTAGATCGCCGCTTCAAGAAACCGGGAGAGAATTCTGAAGCAGACTTTATCAGTTGTGTTGCCTTTGGCAAACAGGGGGAGTTTGTAGAGAAGTATTTCAAACAGGGTATGAAGATGGTACTTGCCGGAAGAATTCAGACGGGAAGTTATACCAACAAAGACGGTCAGAAGGTTTACACGACCGACATTGTTGCAGAAGATATTGAATTTGCTGAAAGTAAAGGTAACGGCGGTGGTTCAGACTTCCAACAGGGAGGTTCCCACAGAGAATTCAAACCGGAGCCCAGTTCAGCTATGGGGGATGGATTTATGAACATCCCGGACGGTATTGACGAAGAATTACCATTTAACTAGAATTTGAGAATGATCATAGATAGACGGATTCGTTCACTATTCCGCCTAGCATGAAAAATCGGATAAGGAGGTCATGACATGGCATTCAAGAGAAACGAAGACAGAGGCGATTCTCCGATGAAGAGAAAAACCTTCGGACGCAGAAGAAAGAAAGTATGCGTATTCTGTGCTGACAAAAATCACACAGGCATTGATTATAAGGATGTTAATAAGTTAAAAAGATATATATCTGAGAGAGGTAAGATTCTTCCTAGAAGAATTACCGGTAACTGTGCAAAGCATCAAAGAGCTTTAACAGTATCCATTAAGCGCTCAAGACATATCGCACTTATGCCTTATACTTTAGATTAATAGGAATTAGCAAAACCGTTACATGACGCAAGTTGTGTAGCGGTTTTTTTGTAAGTGAGTTGTCTATATCTTGGTGTGGAAAGCATTATATTTACTGTTAATGCTAGAGTGATAGCAAAGAGGCTGGGCTGCTCCACTCATCCGATTTTTCGGGCATATGCGAATATGTCTGAATTAAAAAAGGACTTATTTGGTTATATAGAGAATTTTTATAATCAATTTATGGAGAGCCGAATGTCGGGTAGTGACTTATTTCTAAGTATCGGGCTGGCATATATACAGTTTGCTAAGAAGGAAAGTAATTTATTTCACATGATTTTTATGACTCATAATTTTGAATTAAATGATTTGTTAGATTTGATTGATCAGGAAGATAATCATGAAATCATTCGGGTGATATCTTTATCATCAGGGTTAGGCGAAGACAGAGCAAAGGAATTATATCTTAACGTCTGGCTGTTTACCCACGTTGCATCCATGGTATCCATGAATAACATCCGGCTGTCCGATGATCAGATTGAGAGAATGTTGAAGGAAGCATATGTCGCATTTGAGAATAAGGAGAAGGAAAAATGAAACAGTCAGGAAAAAACATACGAACAGATATCATATTAATGGCTATTATGGCTCTGATCTCACTTACTTCACTTCTGGATATTAAGCAAGGTGACTTATCAATCGCAGGAATTTCAACAATATTCGGTGCTGTTCTGTTCTTTATTTTGATAAAGAGGAACAAACAACAGGGAAATCCCATTGGATTAAGCAGAAAGCATTTACTAAACGATATAAAAATAAGCTGGTTATTTATAATTATGCCGAGTATAATCAATGTAATTTGTATTGTGATTTCGAGACTTTTGTTACCTGATTATATTGATCATGTAGTCGGACGTACAGACAGCTTAATATCCTTTCAGATATTAATATTGATGGTGATTCAGTTTATCATTTTCGCCTTCCTCGAAGAAATTTCATGGAGGGGTTTTCTACAGAAACAATTAAGCCTTTATACAAATCCGGCAGTCTCGATTATTATAACCTCTGTATTTTTCTCCATCGGACACGCAACCAAGGGAGATCCGGTGATTGTAGCTTATGATGTATTTTTTGTATTCCTTAACAGCATTTTTTACGGAATTGTATATCATAAGACGAAGAATGTCCTTGCCAGTACCCTGTCACATTTTATCGCAAATTTTTCCGGAGCTCTAATATTACTGTGGTTTTTATAAGCAGTAAAAATAATATACTCAATCATATAGATTATCGGACATAGATAACCTAAACATTGATAGAACAGGAGTGTATTGAATTCATATCAGTTTAATGCGATAATGGATGTAGTAAATGGCTAATAATAACGGATATAAAATTTAGAAAAGAGACTATGATGACACGAAAAATAATTAAGGTAAATCAATGGTAAATCTACTTTGTCGGCACACCTTCCTGGGACAAAGTGACTCGAATGGTATCTATGATCAAGGATATTGAATACAATATTACGGATACACATCTTGAAGCAAGGCTACTGGAATGCCAATTGATAAAAGAAATCAAGCCACGTTTTAATGCTCAGATGAAGCATGATCAGAGGTACATATTTATCAAGGTCGAAGATTTTAATAGGTATAATCCGCTATCCATCGTTGAAGAACGGATGGAGAACTGTTTTGGTCCGTTCCGAAGTAAATATACAATAAGTGAATTCATGGACCGGCTGAAAAACATTTATCCTATTATAAAAAATGGTAATACGTATGAATTTGAATATCATATGTTCCCAATCACTATGGAGAAAGATATCTATAATCAAAACAAAGAATTGCTGTTGGAACTGTTCACAAGGGAAGATAATATTCTATTATTTGTGGAAGTACTTCAGGCCAGAATGGACGATGCGGTTAGTTTGTATCGGTATGAAATGGCTTCCATTTATCGGGATATGATTAATAACTTTCGAATGCTTAAAAATGGACTCGATGGCTATAAGTCACTAGTATCAAGGGATATCCTTCTAAAGCTTCCGATCGAACAGGGTTATAAATTATTCTTTGTATCAAAGGGAAGTATTATTAATAGTATAGTTACGGACAATCCGGACAAAGAAATAATAGATGGATTTATTGCTGAAAGTACATCGAAAATATCAGCCATGAAGCCTACTTCAGATAACGAAAAATCGTGGATAGATTTTCGAGATATTCTGTACTCGGAGATCTCAGAGTTACCCGATGAAATGGTTGAATTTAGGCATTGAGAAGACGGACCGTTACATGACAAAGGTTGTGTAGCGGTTTTGTACTTCGGTCCTATAGGAATATCTTTTGATAAAATAGAGATTTTTCATCTTGCCATGTAATATATATATTTATAGATACTTAATTCATTTTAAGGTATATGGTGGTATGCGAATCATTACCTTAAGGAAAGCTGCTTAGAATGAAGCATAAAAAAATTATGATAGACTTGGCTGTAATCTCACTGGCATTTTTACTCTTTATCATATGGCATCGTAATTTTATCGACAATAAAGCACAAACGACTTTTTCTACTATAAAATTTTACGAGGTCTACTTAATCACGACGGATAAGGAGTATCAATACTGGGAGTATATGAATAATGGAGCAGCTGATATGGCAGTAGCAACAGGCGTTAACTATACTTGGGTGGCTCCGGTTACTAGAGATGTCAACAAGCAAATAGAGATCATTAAGAAGGCAGTGAGTGATGGTGCTGATGCGATTTTACTTGCAACGGATGATCCAATGATGCTATCCGGAGTGATTGAAGATGCGAAAGCGAGTGGTGTAAAAGTCATCTATGTGGACTCACCCGCCAATGAAGAGGCAATCATAACATTAGCATCGGACAACTATGAAGCAGGAGTTCTGGCAGGGCAGACCCTCCTTTCACTTTTGGATAGTAATGGGATCACCAGTGGTTCAATCGGTATTGTCAGTTATGCATCAAAAGTAAATACGCAGTTACGTGAGAAAGGCTTCAGAGAAACGCTTGCGAACGATTCAAGATTTACGGTCCTAGAATCAAGGAATACAGTTACCGGTGATCCACAAGCTTCTCAGGAAGCAGCAGAGCGTATCATTGATGAAAACAAGGATTTGGTAGCTATATTTGGGACAAATGAAGGGTCCAGCGTAGGTGTCGGTAATGCAATTAAGGCAAATGGGAACCAATATATTGGAATTGGCGTTGATCGGACCGATGTTACGATGGAATTACTGAGTGAGGGAAGCCTTAAAGCAATCATTGAACAAAATCCGTATACTATGGGGTATCTTGGTATGGCTGAGGCCGTGGCAGCCCTTCTTGGTAAGGATACCGGTCCGGAGTATATTAATACAGGTATTTCAGTGGTCAGAGACAATCAAGGAAGGTAGGTAAAAATGAGATTAAAAAAAATAATGATTGATATTATCGTAATCTCACTGGCACTTTTACTCTTTATTGTCTGGTATCAGAACTATATGAATAACTCAACTCAAACAACGACGTTTCCAGAAAGCAAGAATATCGAGGTTTACTTAATCACGACAGATAAAGGGTTTCAATATTGGGGCATCATGAATCAGGGAGCAGCGGATATGTCAGCCTTGATGGGTGTAAATTATGTATGGGAGGCTCCGGCCCAAAGGAGTACTGCCGAGCAGATAGAATTGATAAATAAAGCGGTGGAGCAGGGTGCAGATGCACTTTTAGTGGCTGCGGATGAACCTGCGGCGATATCCTCAGCGATTAAAGATGCGAAAGAAAAAGGTGTTAAGATAATCTATGTGGACTCACCTGCATACGAAGAGTCGATCACAACCTTATCAACGGATGATTATCAGGCCGGTGTGAAAGCAGCTCAGACCATGATTACGATTCTGGAGGACAAGGGAAAGTTAAGCGGTTCTGTCGGTATCATTAATTTGGCTGCAAAGGCTAATACGAAGTTACGAGAAGACGGCTTTCGAAAAACGCTTGAAGAAGATGGGAGATTTAATATTCTGGATACGGTATATATAGAAAGAGATGAAATAGAAGAATCACAGAATGCCGCTGAGCGTATGATGGAGGAACACGAGGATCTGGTAGCTTTATTTGGTGCAAGCGAAAGGACCAGTATAGGGGTAGGTAGTGCAATTAAAGCGAGTGGTAATCAATATGTCGGTGTAGGGTTTGATAAAACGGAAATGATGATGAGGTTACTCAGTGATAGAAACCTAAATGCAATTATAGCACAAAATCCGTATACCATGGGCTATCTTGGTGTAGCGGAGGCAGTAGCTGCCGTTAATGGAGAAGATACCGGTCCGGAGTATATTAACACCGGTGTTTCAGTATTGACGAACTATTAGGAAACCAGCATATCATTTGAAGGCAGATTAATATCATAATATGCTAGACTTAACAAGGTAAAATATGTTAATCTTAATAAATGATCCGTTGCCAGAGGTTCTTCTAATCAAATTAGAACGGACCTTTGATTGCATATCGATCCGATATAAGAATGTACTGCACTACAAAATAAAGAAACGAGAGAAAATAAGATGAATGTGAAGCAGTTCGAAGAGTATTATGAGAAAATCCGTATTAATTGTTCTAAAGTAATCGTGGGAAAGGATAATTGCATCCGTAAAATCGTCATTGCTTATCTGGCAGGGGGACATGTACTTTTAGAGGATGTACCCGGAACCGGCAAGACAATATTGTTTCGAGCATTTTCAAAATCGGTAGGAGGAAGTTACAAGCGGATACAATTTACACCGGACATCATGCCTTCCGATTTAACGGGCATTAACTTCTACAATCAGAAAATGGGTGAATTCGAGTTCCGTCCGGGTCCCCTGTTCTCACATATGGTGTTGGCAGACGAAATCAACCGGGCAACACCTAGAACGCAGTCCAGCCTTCTGGAAGCAATGGCAGAAGGACAAGTTACAGTTGATGGAACTACCTATCCCATGTCACAGCCATTTATGGTTATGGCGACTCAGAATCCATTAGAATCGGGTGGAACCTTTCCTCTACCGGAAGCTCAGAAGGACCGTTTCATGATGAAATTGTCATTGGGTTATATGCAGAGAGCAGAGGAATTATCCGT
Source organism: Herbinix sp. (assembly GCA_029239365.1). Lineage (GTDB taxonomy): Bacteria > Bacillota > Clostridia > Lachnospirales > Lachnospiraceae > Mobilitalea. The sequence goes on from JAQZBA010000218.1 coordinate 10,348, forward strand.
GCTATCCAGAGAGTCTTCTCTGAATATTCTGGAGCGTATTAATCAGGTGGTATCCACCGAGGAGACCATTGCACTGCAGGAGAGCTACCATCAGGTTGAGGTCAGTGAACCCGTAAAACATTATATTATGGATATCATCGACAAGACCCGTAATGACCGCAGAATCATAGTAGGAGCTTCCACAAGAGCTGCTCTTTCCTTATATCAGACCGCACAGCTGTTGGCTGCCATAGAAGGCCGTTCCTATGTGATACCGGAGGATGTGAAGGAACTGGCAGGCTCTATTCTGGAACACCGAATGAGCTTTGCCGGAGTAGTCCGTGATCATGATGCTGCACGTATCTGTCAGGAGATCCTTGATGAAGTGCCGGTTCCGACAGAGACCTTGCTATCCAGAGGAGAAGCTTAATGTCAACATTTTTGGTGGTATTAATTCTATTTGGGGCCGTTCTGGAATGGTTGTCATTACGGGACAATATTACCGATTTGAGCTATCACTGCGTCCCATCCAAGTTAGGATGCGAGCCGGAGGAAGTATTTTGGCTTCAGACGACGCTTACGAATTATAGTGTTAGAACGATATCCTATCTTAAGATGGAAGAGTTATTTCCAAAGGAAATTCATATCCTTGGGGTTGCCGATCAGACGATGGCAGATCATAGATGCCGTCTGCAGGTTAGTATGCTATCGATTCGGGGAAGGCAGAAAATCACCAGAACACTCCAGGCTTCGTTACCAAATCGTGGAGTATATGCCGTGGAAGGCTGTAGCCTGCTTCGTGGAGATTTTCTGGGGATTAAGGAGAAATGCAAGCTGGTGGAGCAACGGGAAGAGATCATTATCTTTCCGAGGCTTTTGCAAGAGGCATCAATCCTTCAGGCATTATCCGGATATTATGGAGATTTCTCATCAAGAAGATTCTATATCGAGGATCCTATTCTGGTCAGCTCTTATATGGATTATACCGGTAGAGAGCCTCTTCGCTCAATCAGTTGGACCCAGAGTGCCAGAAGGAATCAGATTATGGTGAAGGAATTTGACCATACGATGGACATGTCAGTCACGATACTACTGGATGTCTATCAACATTGGTCTGAAGGAGCACACAGGGAAGAGCTTGAGTATTGCTTCTCTCTGGCAAGAACCATCGCAGAAGAAATGGAGAAGAAAAAAGTATCTTACCGCCTGCTTACCAATGCTTATATCCGCAGCGATAGCTCAGCCTACGAGGGGTTAAGGAAGGCAGGGCAAGGCGCTCATCATTACACAACGCTGTTGTATACCTTGGGACAAGCGGATGCAAACTCTTTCCGTGATATTGACGAATTGTATCAAATGGCAATTGTTAATTATTCCGGTGAAAAGGCTATCTTTTATGTGGCACCTTTTGTAACTGATAAGAGGGAGAACCTGGCTATTGCCTTACAAAAACGGCTGGGATGTCAGGTGTATCCTATGTATGCACCGTCCGGACAGGAGGGAAAGCAGGATGCTATCTAGATTATATAAGCTTGTTTTTGATATTAGTGTCTGTTATTTTCTCGGAGCCTTCCTTCTATATTATGTCGGAGGGATCACATTACAGGTGTCGGGCTTTTTATTACTGTTTATCACTGTATTCTTATCGGTATTGTTAAAGTCAAGATCGAAAAGAAAGCTATCGCTACTAATTATGATTGTGATACCCTCGTTTGCTCTTGTTATTGGTAAGCCGGTGTTTTTGGAGGTTGTGGTATATGCCTTCACTTGGGGCTATGCATTCTTTGTATTATTCACAGAGCGGTTTATAACCGGTCGAGGGGAGTTTTTGGATCGAGTCAGGCGAACCTCAGTCCTGTGTCTAATTCTTCCGGTATTAATGCTAACCAATCTTTCTACCTTTGGACGTGCAATCCTGGTGTGTGGCCCTTATCTTATTACAGCCTTGGTCAGTGCAGGCTTTCTGCTTCGCGAACTGAGGATCGAACCTCAGATGAAGCAGCAGAAGGGATATTATCGCCAGCAGATAGGGGAGATG
>JAQZBA010000219.1 GCA_029239365.1 Herbinix sp.
AAGATACCTTATACTCAGAGAATGCTGAGATTAAGACAGATCGCATAACACAGGATTTGACGAATAAGCTGGAGCAGTATAGGAAGGCCAAAGGAATCAACCTAACAGCCGAACAGGAAGTAGAGGTTACGAAACTTGTGGGCTTGGTAGAGAAGGATTATGTAGCAGCGATCAATCTCCCGTTGCTGCAATCCATCGTAGAATGTAGAACGAATTACTTATCGACAATGATGTATTTATTACCCATACTGATATTGTTAGTGATTGTTCTATGTTACTTTCTACTAAGGATGTATCATTACCTTCACAGGGGTCTACGCTTTATCGCCTATGCCGTGATATCCGCTTCCAACCTTATGTTAGCGATGGCAGGATACCTGATGATTACCAAGGCATATGAAGATGTGATGGCTGAGCCGGAATACTATCAGAGCTTTATAAGGATGTACCTGCGATGGGATATCAATGTATTTCTTTATATAGGTGGTCTGGGTATGATCCTGGCACTGGTACTGATATCATTCATCAGTTACCTTAAGAACCGCATGAAAAATAATTAGAGTTATGGAAGAGAAGAATATGGGACAAGGGTTTATTGATCTTCATACACATATACTTCCGGGAGTAGACGATGGTTCTAGGAGTATGGAACAGACGGTTCGAATGCTTCAGATTGCTTATGATGAAGGAATACGAACTATCATCGCGACGCCACATTATATTGCAGGTGCGAAGAATTTCACGCCAGAGCAGTTGAAGCTGATCTGCAGTCAGGTACAGGATGAGGCTTGGAAGATTGATCGTGATATGAAGATTTTACTTGGGAATGAAATATATTATAGTGAATCTGTTCTGGAAGCGCTTCAATCCGGGACAGCGCTCACCTTGGCAGGTAGTAGGTATGTTCTGGTTGAGTTCTCGCCTAAGGAAACCTTCAACAACATATTCAGAGGGCTCACGAGACTGACCGGTGCCGGGTATCTGCCTATTATTGCGCATATAGAACGTTATCGTTGTCTATATAAGAAAGAAGATTCTATCGTTGAATTACATGGTCTGGGTTGTTATTTGCAGATGAACTGCAATAGTTTATTAGGAGGGATCCTCGATACAGAGGCGATGTATCATAGAAAATTGATACAACTGGGATTAATTCATTTCCTCGGAAGCGATTGTCATGATGACCAGATTAGGATTCCCTGTATGATGAAAGCAAAGAAGCGATTACATAAGCGATGTGATGAAGGAATGCTGTCCAAGCTTTTCTATGAACATCCCCTCAAAGTACTGGAAAACACATACATATAAAAGGAGCTTGAAATGGAAAAGAACTTCAATGATGAAATTGAAATTGATCTGCTAGAGTTGCTTTATTTACTGAAGACCAGGTTATGGATTCTTCTCTTGACGGCGATTATATTCGCCTCTGGAGCAGGACTGGTCAGTAGCTTTCTAATCACACCGATGTATCAATCGACTACAAAGCTATATATCTTAACGAAATCCACCTCGATTACTAGCTTAGCAGATATTCAGCTTGGTACTCAACTTACGCAGGATTATATGGTTCTGATTAAGAGCCGTCCGGTAGTGACTAAGGTAATCGAGAATCTGGGCCTTGACATGTCTTATGGGGAATTAGTTGATATCATAACAATTTCGAATCCAAGTAATACAAGAATTCTTGAAATACATGCAGAGTATTCAGACGCCTTTGTGGCAAAGCAGATTGTGGACGAATTTGCAAAGGTTTCTAGGTCACAGATTGCCAAGATTATGGATACCTCAGAGCCTACTGTAGTAGAGGAAGGTTTTCAATCGCCCTATCCCAGCAGTCCGAATATTAAGAAGAATATTATGATCGCCGGATTAGTCGGAATCGTGCTGTCAGCGGGTATTATCATTGTGATGCACCTGATGGATGATACGATTAAGACCTCAGAGGATGTGGATAAATATCTTGGCCTTACTACATTAGGATTAATTCCGGTGGAGCAGAGTTTGACCAAGGGAACGGATAAGAATAAGAAACAACGACAGAAGAAGGCGCTTGCCAGGAAAGGAATGAGGTAAGAGGCATGAGGAACATTACATTTTCGAAGAGACAGGAACTGGATTATAGAGCAAATGAAGCTTACAAAACTTTAAGAACCAATTTACAGTTCTGTGGGGATGATATCAAAGTAATTGCTTTGACTAGCTGTACACCGAATGAAGGCAAGACCAGTGTATCCTTCAACCTTGCCACATCAATTGCAGATAACGAGAAGAAGGTAATCTTTATTGACGCAGATCTTAGAAAATCCGTATTAGTCGGAAGATACAAGGTTGGAGCCATACAGGGAGGCCTGACTCACTATCTGATTGGGGAGAAGAAGCTGGAGGAGGTTATCTATCATTCTGATATCAGCGGAATGGATATCATATTCTCTGGAGCTACTTGTCCAAATCCTGCAGAGCTTTTGAGTCATGCTAGATTTACTGACATGATTACACAGTTCAAAGAAATCTATGATTACGTGATAATCGATACGCCGCCCTTGGGCTCAGTAATCGACGGAGCTATCATAGCGAAGATCTGCGATGGTGCGATGTTAGTGATTGAGTCGAACATGGTTTCCTATCGCTATGTACAGACGGTTAAGGATCAGTTAGAGAAGTCGAATTGCAAGGTCCTGGGTGCTGTTCTCAATAAAGTTAATATGGATAAGAACGGATATTACGGCAAATATTATGGCAAATACTACGGCAAGTATTATGGTACTTATGGCCAGTAATAATTGAACGCAATCAATAGAGGCTGTTACAAAATATAAGATATGTACAAGACCGAGTGTATTATGGGAGACCATTTGCACTCGGTTTTGTACATATCCTTTATTCTGTAACAGCTTTTTTGAATCGGTTGAATCTAGGCAGCAATGACTATTGGTATTTATTAGATTCATCTTGACAATTCCAATAAATTCCAATATTATAAGTTTAATGATTTTGTTTACATATATTTACAATCCCATCCTTTTGGGAATACTCATGATAAGAATGAAATTAAATTATCAAAAAGAAGGAGAGGATGAATTATGAAACGAGTTTCTTCCTGTGGTTGGAAGGAAGTAATAAGCAGAGTGATGGTGGCTGTAATCGTCATGTTAGCTTTTGTTATTGTTCCTATCTTGCCGGTACAGGCAGCTTCAACACCTGCTATTTCTAAGAAGGCAGTGAATGTTCTGATTAAAGATACGTACGATCTTAATATTAAGAATAAGATAAAGGGATCTGTTTATGTATGGTCCAGCAGCAATGACAAAATAGCAACGGTTAATAATGTAGGGCTTGTCAAAGGTAAGCAAAAGGGTGAGGTTGTTATTACCTGCAAGATTACCGCGCCAGATAAAAAGGTTTATAAGCTATCCAGTAAGGTAAAGGTTATATATGGCGCAAAGAAGCTCACGATTACGAATAAGGTAACTGTTTTGAATAAGGGTCAGGTTTATGATGTGAATCGCAAGCTTACCCCTGCAAACTCAAATGATGTTACTACCTGGGTTAGTAGTGATACCAAGATTGCAAAGCCGGATAAGCTGGGTAAGTTTACTGCATTAAAGACCGGAACTGTAACAATTACCGGCTCAGCAATAAGCGGAGCGTCTGATTCCATGACAGTCAAAGTGGTTGACGAATTTGGTACGGTTACAAGCCAAAAGGAATTGGATGAATTATTAGGTAGTGGAGTTGAGATGATTACACTCAGTACTACGGATAAGCTTTCGATTAAGATACCGGCTGGTAAGTATAAGGATACCACTTTGATAGTAGATGCACCGAATGCCGAAGTATACAATTACGGTGAGTTTAAGTCCATCGAGATTCGAAAGATTGCTGCCAACACCTGGCATGAGGAAGCACAGGGTAATCAGATAGTAATTTCTTCCGGAAACACCAGAATTGTAGTTGGAGAAAATGCATCGGTTCGGATTGAGGTAACGGCAGCTGGTGCTAAGGTTATCATTGAAAATAACGGTGTTGTAACAGAAGTTGCTCTGGAGAAGGCATCTGAGATAACGATTACCGGTAAGTCTACTAAGCCGGTGCCGATTGCTATTAATTCTGCTGGAACTAAGATTACCTCCAGTGTACCGATTGCTGTAGAGACGAAGGCTCCAGCAACCTTAACGCTTCTTAAGGGAGCCGAAAAGAGTACCATAGCAGCGGATAAGAAGGAGAATATACCTGTTATTAAGGGTAATGTTACCATGGAAGTAACCGTTGGATCCGGTGACTCTGCGATTAAGGAAACCGTGGTCGGAGATAAGATTGATGATATACCACCAGGTCCAGGCGGTGGCGGTGGAGGTGGCGGTGGAAGTGGCGGTGACAATCCTCCGCCGGTTCCAGAAGTAACAAAGACGGTATTGGATAACGGAAAAGTTCGTTATGCTCTGTCGAAGCCATATAGCGATATTAAAACAATCAGAGTAAGTTATATGGGTATTAGTTATGATGTCAATGGTGATATGATGTCTAAACTGAAAGGGTTTTTAGCATCAGAAACAAACAGTCTGGACAGATGGAACACCTTACCAGCAGTGCAAAGAACCTATGGTGGTGTTACGGTGAAGGTATCCGCTGCAAATGGATCAACCAGAACAGTTGAATTTGTTGACAGTATCTTACAGGGTAATAAATATAGTGTTACTGTAAGTTCAGATGGTACGGTTTCCATGACAAGTCTTCAATCGAATAAATCTTTCACTATCAAGAAAATTAACAACAATACGTTAGAGATCGACAGTAATATAGATTCTCTTAGTTTTGATCCGGCTTTCTGATAGTACATTAAATAATATGAATTTCCCAAAGGATTTTTCGTATCATGCGGAAAATCCTTTGGTTTATACTGAACTACTTATAAAGGAGCTTAAGATGGAACAGAAACGAAACGATGAAATCGAAATTGACTTGGTGGATATACTCTATTTGCTCAAAACAAGATTATGGATTATCTTATTAGCAGCTGTAATATTTTCGGCAACATCAGGTCTGGTTAGCAGCTTCTACATCACTCCGATGTATCAGTCGACTGCTAAGCTGTACATATTGACAAAATCTACATCGATCACGAGCCTGGCAGATATCCAGCTCGGAACACAGCTTACACAGGACTATATGGTTCTGTGTAAGAGTAGGCCTGTAGTAACTAAGGTGATTGAGAATCTCGGTCTGGATATGACCTACGAGGAGCTGGTAAATGTTATAACAATCTCTAATCAGGCGAATACCCGTATTCTGGAGATTAAAGCAAAATATCAGAATGCTCTTCTAGCTAAACAGATTGTTGATGAATTTGCCGAAGTGTCACGTACTCAGATAGCCAAAATCATGGCAACCGATGAGCCGACAATTGTAGAAGATGGTTATGAAAGTCCCTATCCTTTTAGTCCGAATATTAAGAAGAATATTCTGATCGCAGGAATGGTAGGAGCGTTGTTATCTGCCGGGATTATTATCGTATTGCACTTGATGGATGATACCATTAAGAATTCTGAGGATATAGAGAGATATCTGGGTATGACAACACTGGGCATGATTCCGAAAGAAGTGAATTCTGCGAAGGTTAAAGATATCGAAGACAAAAGGCGGAACAGACAAAAAGTGGCACATGCCAGAAAGGGTAAGCGGTAGAAGAGAATGGAACACAACATATTTTCCACAAGAGAAGAATTGGACTTTAGAACGAATGAATCCTATAAGACTCTTCGGACAAATATCCAGTTTTGCGGGGATGATATTAAAGTTATCTCTTTGACAAGTTGTATGCCGAGTGAAGGCAAGACAAGTGTATCCTTTAATCTTGCGGTATCCTTTGCTGAGGCTGGAAAAAAGGTGATACTGATTGATGCAGATCTAAGGCGATCTGTGCTTGCGGGTAGATATCGTGTAGGAGAAGTTCAGGGAGGCTTAACACACTATCTGATTGGAGAGAAAAAGCTGGACGAGGTAGTAAAAGATACGGATATAAATAATATGGATGTTATTTTTGCAGGAGCAACCTGTCCAAACCCTGCGGAACTATTGAATCACCAACGTTTTGAAGACATGATTAATATTTTGAAAGAGATTTACGATTATGTCATTATTGATACACCGCCGCTGGGTTCTGTAATTGACGGTGCTATTATATCTCGGATTTGTGATGGAGCCGTATTGGTTTTAGAAGCCAACCTGATTTCCTATCGTTTTGCTCATGATGTGAAGGAGCAATTAAAAAAATCGAATTGTAAGATCCTTGGTGCCATTCTGAATAAGGTTCCTATAGATAAGCAAGGCTATTATGGTAGATACTATGGGAAACATTATGGTAAATATTATGGGGCTTCCGAAGAGGAAAAAGATCAGAAAAAGTTAAAGAAGTCGCAAGCTTGACAGAGAGTATAAGTGAGAGAAAATGTTGAGTTATGGTGCAAACCACGCCATAATGAAGAGGATAAACAGAATTAATGGGAGCGACCTTGATGATCAGGTGGCTCCTTTTTGATTGCATAGCGTGCTTCTTCCGGTTTGATAATTGTACTTTTTATCTATTCTGTGCTATAATTACCACTACGATTATTGACTCTATCCATCAAATAATCACTGCGAAGGTGGAACAATTATGGAAAATG
>JAQZBA010000003.1 GCA_029239365.1 Herbinix sp.
TTATCTTTTATTTTCACATTATTCTTCCGCTAGCAAGACGTCAAGCTCAGCAAGTATATCGAAACGTTGTACATCAACAATACTGCAAAGTCTTGTAAGCAGCTGCGGTGTGTACAGCTCCTTCGATAACGCAGAATATTTCTTCCAACTAACTGCCGCTTCACGAAGTTGAGAGACTGCCTGTTTCTTATTCTCCGTACCACCGAACATACGGAATCTGCATAGGCTGACAGCAGCTTTAATTTTATCAGAGTAATAGAACCCGAGTAGACTCATGGCTTCTATATCCTTCATGGTTGCTGTTAGTTCCGGAAGCAACTTATTTCCTGAGCTTCTTATCTGTTCAACTCTGAGAAGCGCTCCTTCTGCATTCTCTCTGATCTGTTTTGCTCCACTGAGGGGGTCTTTCTTACTATATCCATTCTGCTTCTCCTCAGTCTCACAATATTCCGCGATGCTGTAATATTCTCCGCCCGGCATATTGATACATTTGACAAATTCATTGATATCGGCAAAGATCAGTTTATCAGTATCAAAATCATACATGCAACAGCCTTCCGGATACCACTGGAAGTCATAATCATGCCAGTGTATCTGATTCACAATGGGTATAACCTGGGAAGCCAAGCTCCAGCCTTCTGATAATACCTCTGCTTCCATATCAAAACGACAGGCAAGCTCACTACAAAAGTATTCCTTAGGAAGTGTGACATCATAAGAAAGCTGTCCCCAGATGCAAAACATATACCACATCTTCTCAATAAATAGTGGGTGGGACCCATCCTTAAGGTCCATATAATCCCTTCCCCAGGTGTACCCGTCTGCTCCCATATAATATCCGTTCATACTCTCTGAGGGCATATTCCGCAGATATTCTCTGGCATATTCCGGATCACCATACCGGTACATATAATAATCGTCATTGCGCACGGTCAGCCAGATTTTCTGATCTATTCGCTTCTCCTTCAGAAATTCCTTAATAAAAGCCGGCTTCGTTCCGGAGTACATATGAGCCTGGGAGTATTTGAAGCTGATGGACAAAGCGCATGGAAAATCATGAAATCCCTCCATAATACTTTCATATCTAGTATACTGCATGCGATGAATCAATTCAAAGCTTCTATTTGGATGGATTGAGAGATAATCCTTAACTCCTTTGGCATAGGTATCTCTCAGAAAAGCAATGTCAGTATCATCCCTTACCATATGTTCTCCGGAGGTCACTCCGAGACCGGCAAGCTTCGGATAGGTATCCATCAGGGCTTTTGTACCACAGTAGATATAGTCTCTGGTAACTTGATTGTTCTGATCACAGGTAATTCCGTATCCATTATGCTCTGTACCATAGACAAACAGATTCCAAGTAAAGAGATAGATGCTGATACACCGATTTGCAGCATAATCCATCACTGATTGCCAGAAGGCTATTTTCTCCTCAATCGTCATTTTCTTCACAGTAACCAGACTTTGTTCCATATCCTCTGAATACATACCCCATCCACTCAGATCCGCTTTGGCAGACCGAGTTGACCTTTTCACATCTTGTAATGAGATTTCCGGATATTCGGGAATACTGACCAGAGAAGGAAAGGGGGAAAGAGTCCAGAGGGATAATACATTATAGCGTTCCAGAGCCATATGATCCAAGAACCGGGTCCAAAAATCATATTCCCACATATGAATAATATTATTGGTGGCTGAATCTGATGAATCAGAATAACTAGGCGTTCTGGCATCCAGAGGGATATTGAGCTTGATACCTCGGTTATTAAGATAAGGTTTTACTTCCCTATCAGAGATACCCTCAATACCACCGGCATGACAGATCTCCCGCTCCAGATCCAGAATTCCATACATCATTCCGGCTTCTCCTGCCGAAGCGATTGTAATACAATTGCCCCTGCAAGTCCTGTGATAACCCTGGGTAGTAATCGTCTTATCTTCTTTGAGTTGTAGGTCAATACGCAGATCAATCGCTTTTCTTTTCATTTCTGCTTCCATATGTTCGAAAGCAAAACGGATTGCTTCTGTTATTGCAATATGATTATTAAGGAAGGTAATATTCATTGTTTGTACTCACCGTTTCTTAGGATGCGTTACTTACTCACTGCTATTTATGAATTAAAGAAAGTGCTACAAGATACCATATCTTCCGGAGCTGTACCACATACTCCGGAAAGGATTCTCCAAGGAGGGGGATATCTCGTGCGGTTAATCGCTATGGTTTGCAGCACTTTCTAGAAACTATCTCATTAATCTCTCTAATGACTCATCGGGCTCAAGTCCAAGATTACGATAATGCTCTGTTCTTACGCGGATATCATCCTCTAATTGCACTCTGGCAAATTGGATAACCTCCTCGGCAACCTCTCTGGGAATTACAAGGACACCATCATCATCACCACAGATGATATCGCCTTCCTTCACCGTGACACCGGCACAGCTGATTGAGGTTCCGATAGAGCCTCTGGTTACGCGGCCGTATGCATGGGTATAGGTTCTTCTGGTGCAGAATACAGGTGCCTTCTCAAGATTAGTCTCAAAGGAGTCACGACAGCCACCATCAATAACAAAGCCTTCTACCCCACGCTCCATCATAGTCATGGAGATCTCCGAGCCCCACACGCCTCCGCGAATACCCTCCATATCAATCACTATGACCATATCTTTACTATTTTCCTTATTCACTGTATCAACAAAGCTATAGATATCATTGCAGCCTTTGCCAAGCTCTTCTCTCCACTCCTCCACAGTCTTGCAAGCCTTCACATCATCCTGTTTGGGTAATAATTTCACTGTGTGTGCGAAGCCCTTGAATTCAATCCCCGGTCGAAGCGGTCTCATCTTCTCATCCATGGTTCCTTTATCTACTAATCCCAATGCATCCATTGCATCGGAAAGATCTGCATTACGAAATCTTCTAAGCTCTTTTATTAATTCTTGATTTGTCATATGATATAATCCTTTCAGCTTTATGATATATTAAAAGCATAGTGAACATGCTACAAGCTTGTTTCACGCTTTTGTTCATGATATGATTTCTGATTATTATTCTAAGAAAAATTACAAGTAACAAACCTTTTATTATTCATTCGGCATCATCCCTTAACGGCACCTGCTGTTAAGCCCTGAATGAAGTATCGGTTGAAGATTGCATAAACCAAAACCATTGGTATGATGGCGATCGAAGTACCTGCCAGCATGAGATTCCAGGAGGAAGCTGCCGCACCGGAGCCCTTCAGGTTCATGATTCCAACAACCAGTGGCATACGCTTCGGATTCGATAAGGTGAATACCATAGGCATGAGGTAATCATTCCAGGCGAATCTGAATTCCAGAATTGCCAAGGTTGCGATGAGTGGCTTCAGCAAGGGGAAGATGATGCTGCGATAGATCCGGAAGAAAGTACAACCGTCCACCTTAGCCGATTCATCAATCTCTGTGGAGACAGTCCGAATGTAGGCTCTGGTAACAAACAAATTCGTCACATTCATTCCGAATACACGGATTATGATAACTCCCCAGAGAGAGGTATTAATTCCAAAGAACTTTGCAATCATCAACTGTGGGTATAGAGTTAGGCTTCCCAGTGATACGAACATCGAAGAGATGACCATGGCAAATACTATATTCTTGAATTTAAAATGTCCTCGTTCAAATACATACCCTGCAATGGTACTGGTGAAAATGGTGCCCACTACAATGAAAAAGGATAAGAAAACACTGTTAAAGGTATATTGCTCAAAGTTTGCCAGCTCCCATGCCTGTTTATAATTATCCAGAACGAATTGTGACGGAATAATTAGATTACCGGTTAGTAGCTCCATGTTACTTTTAAAGGATCCCATAAAGGTATAAAACACAGGGAACACAGTTACAACGAAAATCAAACTGAGTACAAGGTACACCATGACATTTCCGGTCAATCTTTTTACTTTCGAACTATACATAACGTACCTCCTCCTAAAAGCTCTGTCCCAGTTTTTTGCTGGATTTCATATAGATGAGTGAAATCATTGCCAGTACAACCGCTGTTACCAGGGCCATACTTGATGCATAACCGATTTCAATACTTCTTCCATCATATCCAAAGAAGTATTTAAATACATAGGTCATTACCACTTCCGTCTTGCCTCCCGGCTGACCATTCGTCGTGGATAGAATTAGATCTGCCATTTTTAAGCTTCCTACGATTGCGTTGAGTAACACCACCTGGAAGGTAGGTCCTATCATTGGAAGCGTAATCTTGAAAAACTTCTGTACCGTGTTCACACCATCAATGCTAGCACATTCATAAAGCTCCTTCGGCACACTCTGCAATGCCATCAGGAAGAAGATCATATTGATACCGAAATTGTTCCATACAGATGCAAAACCAATGACGAACAACCCGGTTCCTTTTTTACTAAACCAGCTGATCGGTCGTTCTATCAGGCCAATGTCCTGCAACAGTCCGTTCACTGTCCCGTTGAAGGAAGCAAACATCAGCGAGAAAATCAGACCGGCAATTGCTGCACTGATTACGGTAGGAAGGAACAAGGTGATTCTAAAAAATCCTGTTCCCTTCTGCCCTCTATTTAATAACACCGCCAGTAAAAGCGCTAAGGGTATCTCCACTGCTAGCTTACCAAAGGTTAATATGATCGTATTAAGTAGGGAATTCCAATAGGCTGCATCCCTTGCAAATACACGAACAAAATTATCTAGTCCGATAAAGGTCTCTTTAAATCCGTTGGAGCTATATAATGCATAGCGCAAAATATAAGCAATCGGCACATAGGTGAAAAGTAAGAAGCCGATCAGCATAGGTGCCAGCATTATCACTGCCTGTACGGAGTCTTTCTTAATCCATTTGACGTTCATGGATGAACTACCTAATTCTTTTTTTGTCATCTTCACTTGTAATCCCCTTCTTACCCTTCAATTCTCTGAGCTCTCTTTACAATACCAATTGATGTAAATCTATTATTACCGAAGGAACTGCTGCTCCCGGGTTGCAGGCGTAAGACCGCACCCGGTGGCAGCTTATCCATTCATTTCTTCAGAACTTATTTTGTTCTCTCTGTTGTCACACCGTCAGACAGCTTGTAAAGGTCTATCTTCGCTGTATCTACCTGTGCTAAAGCAGCATTGTATTTATCATCGATTTCTTTCATCGTTGCCGCAACATCGTTCAAGGCAGGATCCGTCCATATATTGGCGATTGCCTCGCGATAGGTAGTACCTTCAAATTGAATCAGTGTATCCGGAACAGGAGCCATAGTAAATATCTCACTAAAGTTTGCAAACTTAGAGAAATTCTTCATGCCGGGTTCCTTAGTTGCAAGAGCAATGGCTTCGCTTCTAACCGGGATATATAAGCCTTCTTCGTACATCTGAGCTGCATTTTCATCGGCATAGAAGAATTCAAGAACCTTGAGTACTTTTTCCGGATGCTCTAATGCTTTCTTACCAACGCAGAGCAGGTTGGTTGGATTACCAAAGGCTTTATACTTTGGTGCCTGACCGTCAAAGGTAGGAATATCGATTACGTCCCAGTCAATCTGAGCCGGGAACTGAGTATTGTATACTGCAACGTCAAAGCTGGCCGCACCCATCATACCGATAGAACCTGCTGAAAACTGAGCTCTGAGCTGATCCGCATCCATAGTCTCAAATCCAGGGATGACACTGCCATCCGCTACCATCTGATCAAACGCGCTGATTAATACATTATAGTCGGAATAAGCAAATTTCTGTGTTGCATAGTTATATCCGTAATGTCCGATATTCTGTCCGGCACCCATCGTATAGAAAGAGGTAATGGTCCAGAGGGCACTTGGAGCGATACCGATACCATAGGCCTTGCCGTTGGAAGCTTCGGTAATCTTCTTCGATACCTTCGTGACGTCCTCCCAGGTCTTGGGGTAATCAGCTTCTGTAAGTCCGCAGGCTGCGAATAAGTCCTTATTGATTACAAAACCATAGGTTGTGAGGTTATAAGGTAAGGTATAAGTCTTACCATTGAATACATGCGCTTGATTTGCAACCAGGTTTGAGTATTTGCCTAACAGCTCTTCACTTCCCGGAAGTTCTTCAATTGGTACTAGATAGTCAGAGTCAACAAAATCCTGCATCCATTTTGAATCTGATCTAAATAAATCAGGAGCTTCTCCGGCTTGGACTGCGATCTTGATCGTATCAGTGAAATTGCTGCCATAGATTGTATATTCGATCTTAATGCCTAATTCCTTACCTACTCCGTTATTGAATTCTTCTATCTGCTTATCTCTCAATTCTTTCTCATGAGCATTGTCAGACCACACTGTGATCGTATCTACAACAACTTCCTCTTTTGGTTCGGGTGCTTCTGTAGCAGCTGGTTCTTCCTTGGTCTCGGTGTTAGTAACCGGCGTTGTTGTGTCATCTTTTTCCTCTTCGTTTTTACCACAGGCTACCAGTGAGGTTCCTATCAAAGCCACTGATAAAAGTACCGCCATGAGTTTTTTGAATTTCTTCATTCTCTTACCCTCCATAAGTTATTATTGATATTGCAATGAATCTATCGATAGAATTTCGTATCAAATAGTACTCCGTACCGTCTTGCCCTGTAATCCCAACAACATAATATACCGACCGGGTATTGCTGCACTGAAGCTTACTTGATGAATTAATTGTAGTATGAATAAGTTCTTTTGGTAAGGTTTAACTTTTATACTACTTATACTCGAAGATAGGCTAAGTCAAGATAAAAGGGCTTAATTTTCATAAACCATAGCTCCATAAGGATGCTTCTACTATGAACATCTACCTACATCTGTGAGAGTGC
Organism: Herbinix sp.; assembly: GCA_029239365.1. Lineage (GTDB taxonomy): Bacteria > Bacillota > Clostridia > Lachnospirales > Lachnospiraceae > Mobilitalea. The sequence goes on from JAQZBA010000003.1 coordinate 6,809, forward strand.
AACCATAGCAAAGCATTTTTATCGTATAGGACGAACTTTCTCATACAGCAAAAAATAAGGAGGTCCGTTACGGACCTCCCTACACTCTATATCATACTATTCATTTACAAAATCTTATTATTGCTGCTTCGCTCCTAGAGTAACTTCAAGTACCTTCTCTACATAGCTTCCGCCATCCATTACCTGTATCTTTAGCTCAACCTGCTGACCGGCTGTCTTATAACTGAGCGCATTCTTAAGATCTTCAAGGGTCTCAATCACACTACCATCAAGCGCGGTGATGATATCTCCCTGCATCAATCCTGCCGCTTCTGCCGGTGAGTCATCAACTACATCGTTGACATAGACACCGATTGGCATGTTGAAGCGTTCTGCATAAATTTCATTCACTTCCTGTGCGGTAGAGGTATCAATTCCAAGGAAGCCTTGGTCTTCCGCTGCCACTACTTCACGGTTCATCAATTCATTGATCATAGGAACTGCATTGGAGATGGGAATTGCATAACCCATACCCTCTACTTCGGCTGAAGCAAACTTAACAGAGTTGATACCGATTACTTCACCTAATGTATTGATCAGCGCCCCACCACTGTTACCGGGGTTGATGGCTGCATCTGTCTGAAGAAGTGTCATAGTCTGATCCTCAATGGTTACTTCTCGATCGACCGCACTAACATAACCTACCGTTACAGACTGTCCATAACCAAGTGCATTACCAATGGCAATTACCATCTCTCCGGGAACCATTGTCTCTGAGTCACCTAACTTTGCAACCTTGATGGTGGAAGCCGTCTTTTCTGAGATGCTATTAAGGTCTACTGTCAATACTGCAAGATCAGCATTTGCTTCCGCACCTTTAATTGTTGCAGAAGCAGTTGTCTCATCAGAGAATACGATTTCAATCGCTGTCGCACCTTCTATAACATGGTTATTTGTTACAATCAATAATTCTGTGCCATTTTGCGCTATGATGATACCGGATCCACTACCCTCGGATTCTTGAGCAAATTCTCTGCCAAAGAAGTCCTGTGAGGTAATTGTTGCTGTGGAATTGATCGCTACAATGGAGGGCATTGCACCTGATACCACCTCGGAGACATCGGTTACAATTGTATCCGATGCATTATTCACAATACTAACGGTATCTCCTGTATCTGTATCCTGTGTTACTACTGTAGTTTGAAGATTATTATCATCGATGATTTTGGTATCCTCCGGCCATGCAAGCATATAATAACCTTGGAATACCAGTCCGGCGATTAAACCAAAGGCAACGGCTGATATAGTAAGCTTCACCGCTCCGGGAATTCTTCTCTTTCTCTGCTTCACTTCATTCACCGGCGCAGAAGAATAAGCCGAATAATAATTGTAGCTCTCATTGCTACTCTGGTTACTAATTTGATTATTACTCTCACTATTCTGAGCACCACTAATACCTTCATTGTTGTTAATTTCGTTATTCATACGAACTCTCCTTTCAAAATGTTATCTAGATTGTTTCCTCAGGTGTTACCCTGTTATCTCCTTTTGATAAGAATAGTGTATCAATAAATTATGTTCACTTTGTGTTTTGTTTTTGAATAAAATATGAAGAAAAATCCTAATATGAAAGGGAAATCCTCTGTCAAATGCCTTTATATAAGCTTATGCCTGAATTGTGATATAACTGCCGAGAATCTTCATCCAGGTCGCCTCTTCCTGGATACAGTGAAGTGCATTCTTCACAGCAGGGTGATCCAGTCCACCTTCTATGTCTACGTAGAAGCGATATGCAAAGGCTTTTCCTGCTATTGGTCTGGACTCAATCTTGGTCATATTGACATTATTATAGATGAAATTGGACAACATATGGTACAGCGAACCACTCCTATGAGGTAGTGCAAAACAGATACTGGTACGTTGTGCCCCCTGCTCATATATCTTCTTATTGGATATGATGATGAACCTAGTTGTGTTATGGTCCTCGTTATGGATTCCCTCCTGCAGTAGTAAAAGACCATGATATTCCCCGGCTCTCTTACTTGCAATTGCTGCCTGGGTTATATCCTTTTCCTCAAGAACTCGACGGGCACTTCCTGCTGTACTACCACCTACAATCTGCTCAATCGAAGGATGCTGCTTCAGAAAATCCGTACACTGTAATAATCCCTGTCGGTGGGAATACACTCTGGTAATGTCGGTTAGGCTAGCTCCCTGTAGTCCCCAGAGATTATGCTCTATCTTCACCATATGCTCTCCGATGATATAATTATCGTATTCTGCTAGAAGGTCAAAGATGTCTGCTAAGGTTCCCGTGGAGGAATTCTCGATGGGTAGAACTCCATATTCTGCTTCACCATCTCGAACCGCCTGCATTACCTCATCAAAGGTCTCCATCGGTTGACCATCGATATCAGTTTTAAAGTATTCCAGCATTGCCTGCTCAGTATAAGCACCTCTTTCTCCATAGAAAGCAACCTTTGTATCCTTATTTTTGGAAAAATGGTCCACCGGACTAAAACCTAAGCTGTCCTGATTCTCAAGAAGTGTATACTGTAATCTACGGCTCATGGACATGATCTGCTTGAAAAGATCGGCGATTGCCTTCTGATTAAATTCATTTTTCGTCAGCTGTGTTAGTGTTGCAAGCTTCTCATCTTCTCTCGAAGCATCAAAGATCGGTTTTCCTACACTCTTTTTATATTCAGCGATATCCATCGCCAGCTCCATTCTCTTTTCGAATAACTCAACCATCTGGCGGTCTATTTCATCAATCTTCTTTCTGCTTTCCAATAAATCAACCATCGTTAACCTCCGACATTTTCTATTGTTTCCCAACCTTTTGACTCATTATACTATCTGAAGTGTTCCTATGCAACACGGAACTTAACGAATCCTTGATTATAGACTTTCAATCATCTTGCAATCGATTTTATGTCGATATATAATGTAAATAGTAAAAAATGACGACAATATAAATAGTGAAGTAATTATGCCAGTATAATTCATGCAGCAGTTCTTCCCCTGTGAATTGTATCATTCACATCGGGACACGAACAAATCATGAAACCCTATGGAGGTATTTATGTTTAAAACGATAAGTCGAGTGCTGATTTTTCTTGCTATTGTTACCATATTAGCAATTGGAGCAATCTTGATCTATAATTCCGATCGAACCTATTATAATGATGATTATGAAGTAGGTAATACCTCCGGCAACCTTTATAATGGTGGGCTTTTTTGCGAGCAAAGCGGTAAGATTTTCTTCAGTAACGATTCCGCAGATGGAGATCTCTATGTGATGGACGCAGATTTATCTGATATGAAGAAGGTATATGAGGATAAAGCCGTATTCATCAATGCTGATGACAATTATGTATATTATGTCCGCGCCAATAATACCAGAGAGAGTCAGGTAGGTAATATCCTGATGTTTTTTAATACCGGTGTCTATCGTGTCAACAATAATGGCAAAGGTTTGATGGCATTCACCGGTAATCCCAGTGCATATCTGATGCTGCGGGGTAATAATCTATATTTTCAGCGTTATGATGTTGAGATTGGTTTATTCCTTTATCAATATCAAATTGATGGTACTAAGGAACGACTTCTCTTAAAGGATGCTGTCATTCCAACCACAGTCATTGATAATTCCCTCATTTTCAACGGCTATTCCAACGATCATAATATCAATGCTATGGATCTATCAAGCTTTACCTATCATCCTAGATTAGAGGGCAACTATTATTATCCGATCTTCCAGGATAATTGCATCTACTACATGAATATGGATGAAAAATATAAGATTTACCGCATGAACTCAGATGGTTCTAATCCTACTCTGCTTGTGAACGAACGTTGCTCTACTTATAATATTACAAACGATGGGAAGTACCTGTTCTATCAGGTGGATGACGGCAAAAATAATAGGATCTGCAGAATGAACCTCGAAACTCTCGCAAGCGAGACTTTGATGGAGGGTAATTACAAGCAGATCCATGTGACAGAAAATTATGTGTTCTTTAAGGATTTTGACAATACGAATACCTATATTATGGATTCGGATGGCATCGTTGATATCAGCACCTTCAATCCTCCGAATCTGGATGCCCTGAGTGAGTAACCATCTCTTTCAGCTCCCCTAAGAAAGATAAGGAGCCAAAGGCAATGATTACATCCTCTGTAGAGGCTTCCTCATACGCACTACGAACTGCCTGCTCGACTGTCCTTGCATCAATGACTGTCGGGCAGTATTTTTGTGCCTCAAGGGCGAGAAGGTCCTACGTCAGAGCCCTACTATTCTTCGAAGTCAGGGTTATAATCAGACTGGCAAGTGGTGCCGTAATTTGTAGAATTCTATGATAATCCTTATCCGCAAAAACGCCTATAATATAGATCATTCTTCGATCGGGAAAATACTCCTTGATGGAGTCAGCCAGCTTAAGTGCAGCATCTTCGTTATGAGCTCCATCGATAATGAAATAGGGATTTTGGGCAATAATCTCGAACCTTCCGCTCCACTTGGTGCATTTAAGACCCCATAAAATAGCCTGACTGCCGATTGGATACCCCTGTTTGATTAGCACTTCAACCGTTTGTAATGCCAGAACTGCGTTACTGATCTGATGCTTGCCAAGAAGCTGGATCTTATATTTCTCCCCTTGATATTGAAACACAGTCTCTTCCGGGGAGAAGCGAACAATCTCCGCCTGCGAAGAATCTGCCAGAATAAGTGGAGCCTTTCGTTCCTTGCAGCGCTCCTCAAGAGTCTGCCATACCTCCGGTGTAGTATTACAGGTAATTACCGGGACGCAATATTTGATAATTCCGGCTTTTTCTTCTGTAATCTTGGCGAGAGTATCTCCGAGATATTGCATATGATCCATGCTTATGGAAGTGATAACGCAGCAGACAGGCTGCTTCATCACATTGGTAGCATCCAACCTTCCACCAAGACCAACCTCAACCACAGCAAAGTCTACCTGCTGTTCTTCAAAATATAAGAATGCCATGGCTGTCTCAAGTTCGAAGGGTGTCGGATGGGACCAGCCAGCTTCAACCATTGCTTCACAGGCAGTCTTAATCGCTGAGATAGCATCACTCACCCCCTGTCGGGTAATATACTCCGTGATTATCCAATCTTCGTATCCTTCTATGCCCTGATTCGCAAATATTGGGTCAGCTTTTCTCCGGTCAACCTCATGATTCGCTGATAAGCCGCTTATCTGTATCCTCTCTCGATAGGAGAACACCGTAGGAGAGATGTATCTTCCCACCTTATAGCCCCCCATCGCTAGAATGGAAGCAAGGTAAGATGTGGTGGAACCCTTTCCGTTGGTTCCTGCTACATGGATTACCTTAACCTTATCCTGAGGATTACCTAATCTGATTAAAAGCTCAGTGATGAGTTCCAACCCGAGCTTATTTCCGTATTGTTCTGCTTGTTCGATATATTCCCGTGCTTCCTTATAAGTCATAAAAACCACTCCTACCACTGTACAGTAATATTAATTATCAAAATGCACATATATTCACCTTATATCCATGTTCTGACTTATGCTAACCGAACCAATATTAAAAGGCTATCGTTTATTTCTCATTCACTACCTGAAAGATGAAGAACTTTAGATAATAGGACTCATCGGCAGCCCATAAGATTGGATGATCCGGTGCCTGGGTACGATATTCTACCTGACGGATACGCTTCTTCACATTCTTGGCTGCTTGTCCGATTGTCTCTGCAAAGAGCTCCGGAGTCATAAAATGAGAGCAGGAGCAGGTCGCAAGATAACCACCGTCTCTAATCAGCTTCATTGCGCGAAGATTAATTTCGCGATAACCCTTGATGGCATTCTTAACAGAATTCTTAGACTTAGTAAAAGCCGGCGGATCTAGGATAACAACGTCAAATTGTTCCCCTTTCTTCTCGTATTCCGGTAACAAATCAAAGACATCCGCAGCGATAAACTTCACCCGATCGGATAATCCATTCAGTGTAGCATTCTCAGTGGCTTGAGCAACACCGAGCTCAGAGGCATCCACTCCGATTACTTCTCTAGCTTCACCCAGTCCTGCATTCAGTGCAAAGGAACCGGTATGGGTAAAGCAGTCCAAAACTCTGGCACCCTTACAGAGTTTTGCTACCGCTGCACGATTATATTTTTGATCCAGGAAGAAGCCCGTCTTCTGTCCTTCCGCCACATCAACCAGATACTTTACGCCATTTTCAATAATTTCAACCTTGGTATCGAAGGCTTCTCCGATAAAACCCTTGATTCGTTCCATACCCTCATTCAGACGAACCTTGGCATCACTACGTTCATATACACCTCGGATCATAATCCCATCCTCGGATAGTAAGTCTTTCAATAGATCAACAATCTCAAGCTTCATCCTATCAATTCCCAGCGCCAGTGACTGAACCACCAATATATCGGAGAATTTATCAATTACAATACCGGGAAGGAAATCTGCTTCTCCAAAGATAATTCTGCAGCTATCGGTATCCACCGTAGTTTTGCGATAATCCCAAGCCGTTTTCACTCTCATAGCAAGAAATTCATGGTCAATCTCCTGGCCCTTACTTCTTGACATCACACGTACCGTAATCTTGGAATTGGTATTAATATATCCACAACCAAGGTAATAATCATCAAAGTCATGCACATGAACCAGGTCGCCATTCACATATTCACCCGTAATGGTATCAATTTCATTATCATAGATCCAGAGTCCACCGTTCTTCAGTGTCCTTCCTTCTCCTTTTCTTATCTTTACAATTGCTTTTTCTTTCATCATCCATACCTCCATTCTGCCACCTTGGGACAGTACATCATAGAAACGCTCGATAGGCTGTCGTAAAACACAGATGAATCCATGCTATTTACGACAGCCCATATATTATTTTATTATAATTATTTCACTTTTTCTTATTAAATATATACAACTTACTGAACATGTAATTCAATAGGATTACAAATACCGCCAGCGCTGCCTTCACCAGAAGACGATAAAAGCCAAGTAGGTCAATGAAAATAAACATTCCGGCCTGTTCTACTCCTAAGGTAATGAGCCTTGCTCCAAAGAATTTCGACAGCTTCATCGCCTCATCTGTTACACTGTCGCTCTTGGATAAGAATACTTGTTTCTTATTAACAATATATGCAAAGGTGACTGCGATAACCCAGGCAATGGCATTGGCTGTCAGGTTTTTCACTCCCAGCCGGTATAAGCTCTCGTAGCTTACAAAATTCACAATGGTGGTCAGTACACCAGCAATAATATAGGCAATTGTCTCTCTGTTCACTACTTTTTTGATTAGTCTAACGATTGATGTCTTCAATTTATTCCTTTCCATTCCAGCCCCAGGGACAGCATTTCTATTGATTATAACACCATCCTCAGAATTTATCCAGCATGAATAAACGATAGCAGTCTGTACTATAGCTCTCGCACTCTGTCTATTTTCTCACTATTTACAGATTATCATCCTTAACAAAATAAAATAATCTTTTCTCCATCGCTGTAACATCCATTGAAAAGTTCAGAGCCTGCTCTTTTGTTATCTTGCCAAACAGATACAGCTCGTAGATTGCGTCATCCATGTTCTTCATCCCTGTTTTCTTTCCTGACTGCAGATAGGATTCAATTTGATTAATCTTACCTTCTCTGACCAGACTGCGGATCGCAGGATTGGATAATAACACTTCAAAGGCGGCTACACGCCCTAAGCCATCTGATGTAGGTATTAACTGTTGTGATATCACACCTTCCAGGATAGAAGCTAATTGTACTCTAACCTGTTGCTGATTCGCTGTAGGAAATACATCTATAATTCGATTCACGGTATTCACAGCTCCTAAGGTATGCAGGGTAGAGAATACCAGGTGTCCCATCTCTGCTGCGGAGATCGCGATCTGCATTGTCTCATAATCCCTCATCTCACCAATCAAGATTACATCTGGGTCTTCACGGAGTATAACACGTAATGAGTTAGCGTAAGATTGCGAGTCCGTACCGATTTCCCTTTGATTTACTATGGATTTGTTATGACGGTGGAGGTATTCGATGGGATCTTCCAAAGTAATAATATGTCGATTATAATTATTATTAATTACATTAATTAAGGAGGCAAGTGTTGTAGATCTACCACTACCCGCCGGACCGGAGACAAGGACCAAACCTCTCTTCTTCTTCGTCAGTTCTATCACGGTTTCGGGGACACCCAATTCCTCCGGACTTGGAATATCCGTATAAATGATACGAATGACTAGTGCATAGGAGCCTCGCTGCTTGAATACGTTAACACGAAATCTACCAACATTCTTTATTGCATAGGAGAAGTCCACCTCTCCGGCATTATCTAAGGAATCAACCAGTCTCTGAGGGACGATTGCCATAACAAGTGACTCCATGACAAGTGGTGTCATTACCTCATGGTCCATATTGACAAGTTCCCCATTCACTCTGCTTTTTGGCGGCACCCCCACTGTAAGGTGCAGATCAGATGCTTTTCTATTCTGCGCATCCAACAATAAATCATTCATTAACTGCTTCATATAATAACCCCACAATACCGTTTTCGTCTTTGGTATGTATCCCTTTCTGTTGATCGTAAGAAACAGCCAATCCTTTTCCCAAATAATTGGCTGTATTGGAATTTTAACACATTTTCGGATAATATACAATTGATGAATCTTCGAATTGTTTTTTTTTCGATTATCGTGTAAAATAATAATTTGTAGTGTCATAAGAATGTGCTGATTTAAAAGCCTAAGTAGGCATGGAGGTATATATGAGTATTTTAAATGTTTCTAATCTTAGCCATGGTTTTGGTGACCGTGCAATCTTCCACGATGTTTCCTTTCGCCTTCTCAAAGGGGAGCACATTGGATTAATAGGTGCAAATGGGGAAGGTAAATCCACCTTCATGAATATCGTTACCGATAAGCTCATGCCGGATGAGGGTAAAGTAGAATGGGCAAAACACGTTCATATAGGGTACCTTGATCAGCATGCAGTACTGGAAAAAGGAATGAACCTTCGTAGTGTTCTTCAATCTGCCTTTGCATATCTGTTCGAGCTTGAGGAAAAGATGAACCAAATCTGCGATACCATGGGTGAAGCAGAAGGTGATAGCTTAGATGCAATGATCGAGGAGCTAGGTACTATTCAAGAATTACTATCAATGCATGACTTCTACATCATCGATAATAAAGTTGACGAAATCGCTCATGCTTTGGGACTTGATGAACTCGGTCTTGATATTGATGTTACTGACCTAAGTGGTGGTCAGAGAACAAAGCTTCTGTTAGGTAAATTATTATTGGAGAAGCCTGATATCCTCCTTTTAGATGAGCCGACAAACTATCTTGATGTGCAGCATATTGAATGGCTGAAGCGTTACCTCAATGAATATGAGAATGCTTTCATATTAATCTCCCATGATATTCCCTTCCTTAACAGTGTAGTTAATATCATCTACCACATGGAGAATCAAGAATTGAACCGCTATGTCGGTAATTATGATAAATTCTTAGACGTACACGAGATGAAGAAGAGACAGTTGGAGTCCGCATATAATCGCCAGCAGAAGGAAATTGAGGAGCTGGAGGACTTTGTTGCCCGCAATAAGGCTAGAGTATCCACCCGTAATATGGCGATGTCCCGTCAGAAGAAACTAGATAAGATGGATGTGATTGAGCTTGCTAGAGAGAAACCGAAGCCGGAATTCAATTTCAAGGAAGCACGCACAGCGGGACGATACATCTTCCAATCCGAGGAGCTGGTAATCGGATACGAGGAGCCTCTCTCCTCCCCTCTGAACCTTTCTATGGAGCGAGGAGATAAGATTGTTCTAGTTGGTGCCAATGGTATCGGTAAGACAACCTTACTTAAGAGTATCCTTGGCTTAATTCCCGCAATTGACGGTAAAGTAACTCTCGGTGACTATTTAAGCATCGGCTACTTCGAACAAGAGATGGGCCCGAGTACTAATACCTGCCTGGATGAGTTATGGAAGGAGTTCCCTGGCTATACCCAATACGAGATTCGTTCCGCTCTGGCAAAATGTGGTCTCACTACCAAGCACATCGAAAGCCAGGTCCGTGTTCTCAGTGGTGGCGAGCAAGCGAAGGTACGCCTCTGTAAGTTGATTAACCGCGAGAGCAATATCCTCCTATTAGATGAGCCGACGAATCATCTGGATGTGGATGCCAAAGAAGAATTAAAACGTGCACTGAAGGCTTATCGGGGAAGTCTACTCCTGATCTGTCATGAACCAGAATTCTATGAGGATGTAGCAACGAAGGTATGGGACTGCTCCAAGTGGACTACCAAGCTATAACTCGATTATTAATACTTATTTTATCACTATAAAAGGCTGTATAGGAATAGGAGTTTGCCTGAGATTTCGGTCTCACCTGCTCCTATTCCGATACAGCCTTTGTTTATTGTAATATATTTGCATTACTTCGAGATTTATGTGCAAATGAAATTAGTTTATGATACAGATATACATCACTTTGATCAAAATTCTCTGTTGTAAACTTAGTAATAGAAAACCATTCTACTCCACTATTTTCTTCTGAGCAAATACGTACTTCGTTATTCTCATCTGCTATCAGTATAAATGCAATTGATAAGTGCAGATGAGCATTCACATATTTGGACTTTTTAACATGTCCAAATACAGGGAGTATATCAATTGATGCTATTTGGTTTATTAATGGTTGAATTTTTAGAATGCCCGTTTCTTCCTGTGCCTCTTTTATTGAAACATGTAATAAATCGTTATCACCGTCTGCATGCCCTCCTGTCCAAGACCAGACATTTCGAATATTATGATGTACTAATAAAACCTTATCTAAAGTTGGATTCATAATAAATCCGGAACTTGTTATATGTGCAATTTCATTCTCTCTAAGTAAAACATTGTTTCCAAAATGCTCTATATAGTTTAAGATAACTTTTTTATCCTGCGCCTCTTGCTCATTTTGGGGACGATACTCATCAATGACTTTAATATACTCCATGATACCCTCTCCTCCATAATATATTGCATTTTATGTGATTTGCTCTTGTGCTATTATTAATTCATATTATGTTAAGCAATTCAGTTACTGAGGTTATATGGTAATCCGCAAGATAAGGAATGGACTTAGGAAGTTGCAGATCCAGTGGAGCAATCCAGACGCAGTCGACTCCGACTTGCTTAGCGCAAAGGACGTCATTTGGCTGATCTCCTACATAGATGCATTTGTCCGGTGGTAAATCAAGCTCCTGCAATGCTATTTGCAGGATGCGGGGATTTGGCTTCTCTACTCCTACGATTTCTGATATTATAATTGCCTCAAAATAATTAGAAAGACCGCTTTCGTTCAAGTAATTCATGATCCAGGCAAAATGGTTAGATACGATGGCTAGACGGAAATGTCTCTGCAATTCTTCTAGCACCTCAATAGCTCCATCTATGATCGATATTTCTTGTAGTGGTATCGGTATTCTGCTTAGCATGGATAACTGTGCATCTTGAACGATATCAGTTACACAGGATAGTGCTGTACGATCCAGCAAAGCTGCTAACTGCTCCTGAGATAGATGCAAATCACCGAACTGTTCTCGACGTGATTGTTCACCGATTGCCTGATTAACAGCTCGCGACATCTCCTTCGCTGTTTCATCTGAAACTTCATATCCTAGGTTACGGATACGATCACCATAAATCCTTGCATAATTGGGTGTATACTCAATCAACGTATCACTTAAATCAAATATTACAGCTTCATATCTCATGCCGGTACATCCCTTCTGTATAGTCATCGTGAGCTTTTACCAATCGCGTAGTTTGCATCCATTACGAAGCAATTCTATTATATTGGACGAAGGCATTATAAAGATAGAGGGCAAAGATCTGCCCTCTGTTATACCTTACTAAAATACTCTATTTCCCAAAGGTTCCTTGCCGAATCTCCTTGAATGCCTGATCAATCTCATCGCTTGTATTCATAACGATTGGCCCGCCCCAGGCGATTGGTTCGCGGAGTGGCTTCCCTGTGAATACAAACATACGAAGTGGCTGCTTTCCTGCGGTAATAACTAATTCCTCACCTTTCTTGAAGAGGATTGCACGCTTTGCAGTGAGTAGTTGTTTATCTTCTCCTCCAAAATACCCTTCCCCTTCTACAATGTAAACAAAAACAGTATCCTCAGGGTTGGTCTCATACTCCCAGGTAAATGCCTCCGCTAGAGCTACATCCAGGAAGGTTGCTTTCACGTAATCACCCTCGGTAGCTCCTGTTTTACCTTTGTAGTTACCTGAAATTATTCCAACCTGGCAACCTTCTTCACTGATACGCGGGATCTTATCCGATGACAGATCACGGTATTGGGATGGTACCATTTTTGACTTCTTCGGAAGATTTAACCATACCTGAACACCTAGCATTCTCTCGGAAGGCTTAGGCATCTCCTGATGAAGCACAGCCTTTCCCGCCGTCATCCACTGGCAGCCACCGTCTCGGATCGTACCTTTATTCCCCATGCTGTCACCATGCTCGATCTCTCCTTGTATCAGGTAAGTAATCGTCTCAATTCCTCGATGAGGATGCCAGGGAAAACCCTTTACATAATCCTCTGAATTGTGTGAATCGAAGGCGTCTAGCATAAGAAACGGATCAAAATCCCATACATTGGCATAGCCAATAACACGAATCAACTTGACTCCGGCTCCATCTACTTGGGCAGAACCGGTTACAACTTTGTTAATCTCCCGTGCGCTCATAGGTACTCCTTTCATGAAATCCGATTAATAGAAGCATTTGTAGGTTCTACTGTCTGTTGCTACGGTTTCCTCTACCTCTTAATGATATGTGCATATGCGAGGTTTATTATAAGTTCTCAATGGTATCTTTTGGCTATGAATAAATACTAACCCATTATGGCAAAATCTGCAAGTGAAGAGTAGAGAAAAGCAGTCCATAACTAAGTAATATTTTCTGAACCATACTCTGTCGAGTAGGGATCAAAAATTATTCCAAGTTATAGACTGTTTTGTATTTTCTATTCACAAGTAAGGTTAAGTACTGGCATGCTAGCCTATGTTAGGTTATGATCATCGGCTCACATCATGTTCTGCGAACAAATTCTGCCTTACATTTTGGACAGGTTATTACAATCTTTCCTTTGCCCCTGGGAACACGAATGGACTGCTTACATTTAGAACAAGTATAATATTTGTGGGTCTTGGTTCCAACTAACCATAATTTAATACGATTAAATTTGCTTCTCACACTTCCTTCCAACCTTAAATATGCCATGTTCTCCTGTGACCTTCTCTGAATATCTTTCGAGAAGGAACGATACAAAGCATATAGGAACGGAATATACGACAGGATCACCAGTAGATTGATCCGGGTCAAGGTTGTGATAACTGATATTAGTAATGAGCATATAATCAGTGCTTTGGTAAACTGGTCAAAACCATATCTTCCATACATAAAATTACGAAAACGATTCATAGCGATACCTCCATGTTGGATCATCATTAATTGGTCTTGTACAATAGAAGCATCTTGGAAAATAATGCTGCCTATCTGAATTAGTTAAGAATTATCATACTATATCTTGCAACATTTTCCTATTAAAAATCTATAAAGTTTCATAAAGAATCACATTAACAAACATACCTTACTTTAAATTAGTTTGTGTCCAGTGTGCCCTTTCACTTTTTGGTTTTGCGAGCACTCCATCTAATCGTTCTCCGGTTTTATCCTTGCTTTGCTTTCATAATCATCTAAAAAGTTATATTGATGCTGCCTATCGTGATGACCGATGATGGTATCCAGATTCACGTCATGAATACTACGGAAAATATTCATATCAATACTTGGATTAGTCTGTCTAAACTTCTTTATGAGTGATTTCATCTCCTGACGTTTTGATCCTCCGCCAGCATTGTCACTTATCGTACAATTCTCAGTGAATCTGCAGGCGCATTGGATAAACTGCAGATCATTATACTGCTTCCAGGCAAGAATATCTGCTTCCTTCACGAGATACATTGGACGAATCAGCTGCATTCCGGGATGATTTGTACTATGAAGCTTCGGCATCATCGTCTGTATCTGACCGGCATAGAGCATTCCCATGAGTACGGTCTCGATCACATCATCAAAATGGTGTCCAAGTGCTATCTTATTGCACCCCAATTCCTGCGCATTCTTATAGAGATACCCTCTTCGCATACGAGCACATAGGTAGCAGGGTGATTGGTCTACCTCTGCCACGATATGCCAGATCTGTGTCTCAAATATTCTAATCGGGATATTCAGAAGCTTGGCCTGAGTTACGATGGTCTGACGGTTTATCTCATTATAACCAGGATCCATGACTATGAACTCCAGCTCAAAGGCAAGCTTACCATGTCTTTGAACTTCCTGCATCAGCTTAGCTAATAGCATCGAGTCCTTACCTCCGGAGATACAAACCGCAATTTTATCTCCCTCTTCAATCAGTTTATAATCGTTGACTCCGTTAATAAATTTCTTCCATAAGGGTTTGCGGAATTTAGTAATAATATTTCTTTCTATTTCTTGATAACGTTCCATATTCCATCTACTTTCTTATAATTTTCATCGGGTAGTTTCATATTGTAATCATTTATGTTCGGTCAGCTTCTCATAACAACGAGCGAATACTTTTAGAAATTGTTCCACCTCTGCCAGGGTAGTCATATGGCTTATGCTTATTCGCCAGGAACACATGGCATTCTTCTTGTCCTTCGTTACTGCATAAACCGGACGAGAAGGTGCGTTTAGCACAGAACAAGCAGATTTCACTGAGATACATATCTCTTCCTCTGCCAAAGCTTCCTGAAAAAGCGCTGCCTTTACACCCTGAACACTGAGATTGATGATATGAGGAACTGAGTGCTCCGTACTATTGATCCGTACCTTCTGATAACGTGAAAGCTCAGCAATCAACTTAGCAGATAACTCCTCAACATATTTATAGCGTTCCTCAAGGTGCTTAAGTACCAGCTCAAGGGATTTCTCAATAGATGCCGCCAGAGCCAGAGCAGGTGTTCCGCTTCGATAAATCGTAGTGCTGGTTCCTCCATGAATGAGTGGTTCCAGTGCTACCTGCTCCTTACGTATTAAGATACCACAACCATTCATCCCGAAGAACTTATGGGGTGTGAAGGTTAATAGATCAATATGTTCTAATGAGATCGGTATCTTGCCAACCGCTTGGGTTGCATCTACGTGGAGGAAGCAGTTCGGATATTTTTGAACCAATTCTGCTATCTCAGAAATTGGCTGTCGTACTCCCAATTCACTGTCCACATAGCAAATAGACACCAGCACTGTATCCTTACGAAGAAGTTCTTTCAGATGTGCAATATCCACCAGACCTTCCATTGTTATATCAACCAAATCAACTTCATAGCCTAAGGTCTGAAGATAGGTTAAGGCTCCACTAACGGAAGCATGCTCCAAGCAGGTTGAGATGATGTGCTTTCCATTGTCTTTATAGGCTTGTACCAAACCTTTAATTGCCAGATTATTTGCCTCACTTGCTCCTGAGGTATAGATAATCTCCGAGGGTTTCACCTGTAGAAGTGTTGCGATATTCGCAGTAATTTCACTTATTCTGGCATTTGCCATCTTACCAAGGGGATGAGTGGAGTTAGGATTCGCGATATAACCTTCGGTCTGGTCTATATAATATTCTAAAACGGTAGGGTCTACCGGAGTATTGGCTGCATAGTCAAGATATAACATTCCTTCACCTCAATCTATCATAGTAAAATCCACAAGTAACCCCTGTAAAGCCTAAATTGTATGAGAATGTCAGGCAGAACAAAATACTTCATGCCCGAACAACCCAGTTTAAGCCTTACAGGGGTCTTACATATAGTACAATATTATATTTTGTATATCCAACTATGTCAATAGTTTTTATATGGAACTCATAAGTTATTTTCTTCGTTACCGTATTTTCTCTCATTTTTCCGTGAAGAAATTGCTATCTTTTCTTATTGCTCAAAACACTCCCGCAATTTCTTCAACGCTTTTTTTTCTATCCTACTGACATAACTTCTGGATATGCCCAGCTTCCCAGCAATTTCTCGTTGGGTAACTTCTTTTCGATTACTTAAGCCGTATCGTAAGCAGATGATTTCGCGTTCTCTATCAGTCAACACCTTACCGATTATGTGATACAGTTTTTTAATATCGTCCTCAAGCACAATATTTTCTACAATATCAATTTCTGCTTCTTCAATGATATCTAAAAGATTTATTTCATTACCCTCCCGGTCAGACCCGATTGGATCATACAGATATACTTCCTTTGCTAGACGTTTACCACTTCTGAGCATCATTAGCAGTTCATTATCAATACAACGGGAGGCATAGGTAGCCAGGCGGATTCCTTTCTCTTCATCAAAGGTATCGATAGCCTTGATTAAGCCAATGGTTCCTATCGATATCAAATCATCGGTTTCTTTGTCTACCATATTGTATTTCTTCACAATATGAGCCACTAATCTGAGATTGTGCTCAATCAGTTTATCCCTTGCTGCTTTATCGCCTTCCTTGCATCGTTTCAGATAGTCGGCTTCTTCCTTGGTGCTTAATGGCTTTGGAAATGACTTCACGAAGATAAGCACCCTCAATGCCCTAATAATTCATTTATATCATATGATGATAAATGACATAAAGTGCCTATCCCTCTTAAAAAAGGACAGAAGGACTTACAGTTTTTCTAAGTAATATATTATTGGACATAGATAGCATGACTTTCATTCGCATAATATTTATAATCCGACATTATTTGATGGAAGGATAGCACTTATACTTTCCTTTTTGTATGTACTGCATTATAATAGTAATACAAACAAAATCTAGCCCTGCACCCCTATAGGAATAGGACCTGCAGTAAAAAACCATGGGATAAATTTTTATCTCTATCCATTCAAAGAAGGAGTGCTGATTATTACTTGAGAATTGGAATATGCGACGATAACCAACTATATTTGAACCATTTAAGCCAAACCATTCAGTTGCTGGTGAATAAGACTGAAAACATTGCAATTGACTCCCTATCTCCCCAAGAATTAGCAATACACATTGAGAATCGGTCAATACCCTATGATATCATCCTGTCCGATATCGATATGGGGGTTTATAATGGTATTGATTTCGCTAATAAAATCAACCACATAGCTCCCGCTTGCATCATTATTTTCATCAGCAACTACCTTAATTATGCTACTGATGTTTATGAAGTATCCCATGTCTATTTTGTATTAAAATCCGAAGTAGATGAAAAACTTACGAAAGCACTAGAGAAAGCTTTCCAGGTATACAACGAACGAATTACGAAAAATCTGTTAATCCGATTCCAGAATACAGAATATCGGATCCCCTTTGCTGATATCACCTACCTAGAGGCACTTGGACGTTACCTCTATATCCATGATTCCAAGCAAAGCTACAAGAGCATCCAATCATTAAAAAGCATAGTTGCTGAGCTCTCTCCCTCCTTTAGTAGGTGTCACAACAGCTATCTTGTTCATATGAAATTCATTCACTCCATTAATCGGACAAGTTGTGTTCTTACGACCGGAGAATCTATCCCGATCAGTCAGACCTATTCTAAAAAGTTTCAATCAGACTATGTCACTTATGTATCTAGAGAGCTGCTATAGCTTCATCCACGGCCGGCTTCAGCTTCAGCATAACCATGGCAGAGAATTCTCCATTATTATCTTGAAGTTCTTTATACCCATCATAGCGTTTCACTATCTCATCTATGATTCTTAGTCCATAGCCATGCATACTTTTATCCTTCTTTGTCGTACCATATTCACTCACACTTAAGTGCTCCGATTGTTCGGACTTCTTGCTGTTCGTTATTTTTATTCCAAGATAATTACCTACTTGTGAGGTTTTGATTTTAATATAATCATCTAAACCGGCATTCCTCTGGCAACTTTCAATGGCATTATCCAGTAGGTTGGAATAGATACACATTAAATCTATGTCTTGAATCGACAGTGTCTTGGGTATAGCAAGATCCATCTCATACCTTATACTGTTTTCCTCACAAACTTTCAATTTTTGGATCAATACTGCATTAATAACTTTATTATTGCAATACAGTCCTTTTCTGATATTCTGGTATTGTTGAGACAGCTTCAGTGTATATTCCTTCGCTTCCTGGGTGTCCCCCTGATTAACAAGAATCTGAATTGTCTTAACATGATTACCGATATCATGATATAATTTATGAATTTCTAATTCCTTCTGCTGCATAGCCATATAATTCGCAAATTGCAGCTCGTATTGCTCCTTTAAAAGGCTGTTTTCTACCTTCAGGATCTTCTTATCCGAATGAATGATAGATACTGCAATGCAAAATATTATGACTAATATACCTATAATCATTTCTCTGTAATTATCCATTCCAAGGATAGTCTGACTTGTCTCATCCGATGTATACTGATAGGTTTTTGTAGTTAGCAGGGTGATGCTGGCCCAAATTGTATAGATAACAACCCAAAACTTCTTCGATATTTTAACAAGATCAATTCTCTTAATGATATATTTACAGAGAATCCATACCAGAAGATACGTTATTAACATTAAACCGATGCTTAGAAGATAAAGTGGAAGTGTTCTCAATGTTACACCTTGAAATATTATTCGCTCTTCGCTGTCTAGAACGACAAAGCTCTGAGTATAGAATATCATTGGGAGTGTCAGAATAATATGAAGAACAATTGTCAGCCAATAGCTCTGGTACCACATCGCTTTTAGCGTTCGTGCAAGATATCGTATAATCAGTAACTCTCCTACTATAGTGGTAAGCTTTGTTATAATAATGATTAATAATGTTTCGTCAATCATCTTCTGCGCAATAATAATATTAGAAACAGTATTCGTAATCGTCAAAAAATTAGCATAAAAAAAAGCGCTGACATAAGCCTTTCTCTTGCTAATTTTTAGTTGAATGCTGCTACACATGATAAAGTACACAGCAAATTCATATATGATTGAAATAAAATAAAAGCATAGAAACTCATAAAAATGTTGAAGTAGCATGGTTTATTGCCTCCGGTGTGATTGATATTCGTAATTTAAAAAGCATTAGGAATATCATACCATGTTACTTAACTTTAAGTCAAATTACATCATAACAATTTCCAAATCTAATTCCACATTTCCATAACTAGTTCCATATCTACTTTCAATATTCTTCCATTACTACTTCCATCACAACTTCCATCACTACTTCCATTACTACTTCCATTACTACTTCCATTACTACTTCCATTACTTTTGTAGATAACTTTAGCCTCTACAAATTCTGTGTAAATCCTTGCCAGAACGTTACATCCATCCTTCTATTTCTTGTTCTATCTTTGACTGATTTTGTTTGCTACCAACCTGATTATCCTCGTGCCCATGATAATAATTTCTTAACCTTACTTAAATATTGGTATCTATAATTAATCCTAAGTAACAAGCGATTCACATTCGCGTTACCCTTTTGATTTTCTTTTTGTAACCATGGATATAATGTATCTATCCATATCTCATAGTTATCAGTTAGCACGTAATAAAGATATTTTTCAGCAGACAAGGCTTTACTATCTTCTGCTTCAACCAACTGCTTCAATAAATTTACTGCATATTCTGTATTCACATGATCACTCAGATATCCCATCGTAGATATACGAAGAGTAAATCGTGATATAAGCCGATCTAAGAGCTGAAGTGGCAGCACCTGAAGATCCGGCACATCATCAAGACTAATAGGAGCAATCATTCGCTCTCTATTCTTTAATTCAGACATGTCCATATCGATATATTGAATGCCATTTCCCCTTACACTCCAATTCATATTCCAATGTGCAAGGATCAACGTCGCAACCTCATCCCCACCGGCACAGCCTTTCTCGATTAGTTTCATAACATCCCGTAAGGATCTGGATTGTTCCTTTGAAATATCGGACCCTATCTCCAGAAGAATGGTTGGAATGATTGCACGAGAATAACCAAGATCGATAGCCTCCCACAAGTAATGTAAGGCTTCCACAAATTCCTTCTTCCTAAGACAGTCTATTCCCTGCTGATATACTGCTTTCATGCATTTCATAGAATCCTGTTCTTTTGAAGATTTCGCCATCAGTACTTTCGACTTACTATCGATTTGGTTTTCCGTATTGTACATAATCTATTTCCCCCACAGATGATGTAAAAGTTGACTCTATCACATAATAATATCAAGTAAATATAATATCAATACAACTGTAATAACTCGTACATCTCACGTCATAACTTGTATGTATAAAAGAAAAGCACCATTTCCACAGTCTTATCCATGGCAATGATGCTTATCCTATTATTCCTGACCAGTATATTAATTAATTCAACCTTGTTCCTGTTTCATTCTGTTATTCTTTTCTACGGATGATATCATAGATCTCCAGCTTAACTCCAAAATCAGCATAGATTCTTTGCTGGGGATGTGGGCAGCTCTCAATCTCTATGCCATTAGCATCTTTCATCTTTTGCACTACTGTTGCCAGAGTGTCACCATTTGGCTTAATAATCTCTACACTATCACCCACACTGAATTTATTCTTCTGCTCCAGCTCATATAAGCCATCCACTTCTCCAGAAATGGTACCAAGATAGGTATAAGCTTTCTCATAGGTATTATGGTCATAGATCTGGTCCTCCTGAGCAGGTTTATCAAAGAAAAATCCAGTTGTAAACAGTCGATTTACACCTTTTCTGATTTCCTCCATGTATAGAGCTTTATTTGCTTCATACACTGCCGGATCCGTGAAGAAATCATCAATTGCTTTACGGTAGGTTCTAGCTACAGTTGCAACATATAATGCTGTTTTCATTCTTCCTTCTACCTTAAAACTGTTAATTCCTGATTTAATAAGCTCAGGAATATATTCTATCATACATAGGTCCTTTGAGTTAAAGATGTAGGTACCTCTCTCATTTTCCTCAATCGGCATGTATTCTCCCGGTCTTGTCTCCTCTACGATATGATATTTCCATCGGCAAGAATGCGTGCAGGCACCTAGGTTTGCATCTCGACCGGTAAAATAATTGCTAAGTAAGCATCTCCCGGAATACGCGATACACATAGCACCATGAACAAAGGTCTCTATCTCCATCTCTGCAGGAATCTTCGTTCGAAGCTCTATTAATTCCTCCAGGGATAATTCTCTGGCAGAAACCACTCTGGTAGCACCAAGCTTATGCCAGAAGCGATAGGTCTCATAGTTCGTATTGTTTGCCTGCGTGCTGATATGCAGCTCTACCTCAGGTATCTCCTCCTGTGCGATAGAAAACACTCCGGGATCAGCGATAATCAGTGCATCCGGACGATCATTCCCAAACGCTTGTAGCTCTCTAAAATAAGCCCGTATACCTTCAATGTCTTGATTATGGGCTGTAATATTCGCTGTCACATATACCCTTTTCCCATAGGTATGAGCAAAGGCAATTCCTGTCTTCATATCTTCCATGGAGAAATTCTTTGCTTTCGCACGAAGACCATACAGATCCCCTCCAATATAGATAGCATCCGCTCCATAGATTACTGCTGTTTTTAAAGTTTCTAAATTGCCCGCCGGAATTAATAATTCCGGTTTCTTACAATATTCATTCATAATTAACCTCATTCCTGCGCAAGTTTTAACTTACACATAACCGTACTACATAACACGATGGCTTAAGGCAATACCATCTCCGACAGGAAGTATCACCGAAGCCAGCTCTTCCATATGAGTAATCGTATATAGATACTCTCTCATTCTTGAATGAATGGTTCGATCCCTTCTTGCAATACTATATCTTGAATTGATTACTGTACCATCCTGAAGAACATTATCCGTTACTAATAGCCCCTTATCCTCAATCAGCTTCATCAGCTCCGGTAGAAAACTCATGTATTGTGCCTTTGCTGCATCTAGGAAGATGAAGTCAAAGCTTGCCTTATCCTCCACCAATGCTCTCAATACCTCTAGAGCCTCTCCCTTAATAAGCGTAATTTTATCCTTATTGGGAAAGATCGGATTCGCTAGGTTTTTATCTGCCTCAACCAATCGCATTGCAACCTTTTCGATGGTCGTAATTTTACTATCTCTACCTGTGAACGCACTCATAAAGAGGGCGGAAAAGCCAATGGCTGTTCCGACCTCCAGGATTCGTTTTGGTTGTTGCAGTTGTAATAAAAACTTTAAAACTCCCTGGGTTTCCTTCTTAATGATTGGAACATAATGTTCAAGCGCATCCTTTTCCAAATCTCTAAGCTCCTCCGGTAATTCGGTCTCCAAGGAGTTAATGTAGGCTATTATTCTCTCATCAACTATCATATCATTATAAGCCTCTTATCTAGGTCAACAAATATCTCTTATCGCAAGTTATTTATTGTACATTATTCTGATGCATCCTCAGTATTTGGATCTGCATCGGTATCATTCTCTGTACCATCGCCGGTTTTCTCACCTATTTCAGCATTGGAATCTGATGTAACACCTTCCGTATCTGAGGTATTCTCTTCTTCATCCTTGACCAAGGACTTCGAATAATCTGTGACAACCTCCAAAATCTCATTATAGGTCATAGAGGAATTGATGATATAAGTACCGGGAATGATGATATATTCTTGAAGCTTCGTCTTAAGATAGAAGGAATATTTATTCTTTATGGCACGATTAATCTCCAACTTCGTAGCAATATCCATCTTGGACTCACCCTTCTTTATCTGGAAGATAATCTCCCTTCCGGGTGCCTCCTCCAACGCAACAGGTCCATAGAGCTGATACGTGAAATTATAGGCATATTTGCTGATGTTGATAATTAAAAGAACCACCAGAATATAGAAAAATATATTCATCAGCAACCGAACGATAAAGCTTGTTATCTTTAATGTTAATTTAACAGCAGTGGACCTTGTCGTCATGCGCTTCCCTCTCTAACTTAACTTCATACGAAATCAATAATTTAACGTTTATTTAGGAAAGAATTCATACTTAGTGAATTACTTTGTATTTCACTAGTTTACTATACTTCCATAATAATCGGCAATATCATCGGGTTTCTCTTAGTCTTCTTCCAGATAAAATCACTGAGGGAATCCTTAATCTCAGTCTTCATCTTACCCCAGTCCGCATTGTTTCTATTTAAGCACTTATCAAGTGCCCGTACTACTACTTCCCTTGCCTCATCCATCAGATTCTCAGACTCTCTTACATATACAAAGCCGCGGGACACGATATCAGGGCCGGAAAGCACTTGATTACTATACTTCTCAAGGGAGATAACTACTATAATTAATCCGTTTTCGGATAATAAAAGTCTGTCACGAAGAACGATATTTCCAACATCTCCAACACCAAGTCCATCCACAAGAATACCCTGTGCAGGAACCTTTCCGGTAACTCCGCCGCGTTCATCGGATAAAGTCAGTACATCACCGGAAGAGATGACGAAGATATTCTCCTTTACAATTCCTAAGGATTGAGCCAGCTCAGCATGGCGAACCAGATGTTTATACTCTCCATGAACCGGCACTGCGTACTTTGGCTTCAATAAGGTATACATTAACTTAATTTCTTCCTGACAAGCATGACCGGATACGTGGGTATCCTGATAGATAACCTTAGCACCTTTCATCGTCAGCTCATTGATAACCTTAGATACAGCCTTCTCATTACCCGGAATTGGTGTAGAACTAAGTATTACTACATCACCCGGCTTTATAGTTACCTTTTTATGGATGGACGCTGCCATTCTCGGTAGAGCGGCCATCGTTTCTCCCTGACTTCCGGTAGTGATAAGCACTAGCTGATCATCGGTATAATTCTTCATCATTTCAATGTCGATTAGCATATTGTCAGGCATCCTGATATAACCCAACTCCTTCGCCACTGTAATAATATTAACCATACTGCGGCCTTCTACGACTATTTTTCTATTGTATCTCGCTGCAGAGTTGATTACCTGCTGAACACGATCAACATTTGATGCAAAGGTAGCAACGATAATTCTTTGTTTTGAATTATCAGAAAATATTGTATCAAAGGTCTTACCAACTGTACTCTCTGACATCGTATAGCCAGGACGTTCAACATTAGTACTATCGCATAAAAGTGCTAATACACCCTTTTTACCAATTTCACCTATTCTTTGCAGATCAATTGGCTCACCAAATACCGGAGTATAATCTACTTTAAAATCACCCGTATGGAATATAATACCAGCCGGAGTGAAGATTGCAAGAGCAGATGCATCTGCTATGCTATGGTTTGTCCTGATGAATTCAATGCGGAAGCATCCTAAGTTGATGGATTGTCCATGCTTTATTACTTTTCTTTTTGTATTTTTTAACAAATTATGTTCCTTCAGCTTATTCTCTATAATTGCGGTTGTAAGCTTTGTTGCATAAATAGGAACATTGATATCCTTCAGTATATAGGGTAGGGAGCCAATATGATCCTCATGACCATGTGTAATAACAAATCCCTTCACTTTATCAATATTATCCTTAAGATAGGTGACATCCGGAATTACTAAATCAATTCCTAACATCTCATCCTCCGGAAAGGATAAGCCACAATCAATGACAATAATACTGTCCTCATATTCAATTGCAGTTATATTCATTCCGATTTGTTCTAATCCACCCAGTGGAATAATCTTTACACCTTTTAAATCTGCTTGTTTCATTAAGTTCTTTTCTTTCTCTTTCAAATAATTGCACCTCCAATGGTTTTTATGTACATTTGATATCCATTCACTAAGTGCATTCAATATAAATTAGATATTAATAGATTTATTTGCCCTACAATCTTTGCAATGGCCATATAGCTTCACTTCGTGATCCGCCACTTGAAATCCCATGGTTATCATAATCCGATCTTCTAATGTTTCCAACAGATCATCCTGAAATGCATATACATTTCCGCAATCAAGGCATATCAAATGATGATGATGATGGCAAGCTTCTTCTTTGCTTCCCTTGCTAATTTCATAGCGTACATATCCATCATCAAGATTTAATTTATCTATTAGATTTAACTCAGATAATACTTGAATCGTACGGTAAACAGTAGCTATACCAATATCCGGATATTTTTCCCTGACATAATCATAGATTTCTTCTGCTGTCAGATGCATACCCGGTCTACTATCCAATACCTCCAGTATAGACACTCTTTGTGTTGTTACCTTAAGTCCGTTCTTCTTCAACAAATTCTTAAACTGTTCCTGGTTATCAGGCATATCATCACCTATTTTCATCTAATCCTTATTTCGTGCAATTAATAGTATGTTCTATATTAATTAAATTGAACAAGATGAATTAATAAATCAATTCACTTGTCATAGTCGGAAATAGCTCTCTTTGCTAGCTTCTCCGGTTCGCGTGCTCGTTCGTATTGCTCACCAGCTTACGCGTAAATCAAAATAATTCTATGTCATCCAGTAATTCTTTGAAGATGGCAGCAACCGATTCCAGCTCCTGTTCATCCTCAACAATATCATATACCGCTTCTTCATCGGTTTCCTTTGAAATATCCTTTAAAATAAGAGCCTCGGCTTCCTCATCGTCCTCTGTTGTCGTACTGACTAAGAGGTAATCGGTTCCACCCAGTCTCGTTTGTTCCAATATTTGAAAAACCACCTCTTCTTCATCTTCTGTGATGAAGGTTATTTCATCCGGTCTATTACTCATGATTATTCTCTTCTTTCTTCATAAATGCAAGTCTATCTAAATATCCTTGCAAAATCAATACTGCTGCTAACTTATCCACTACCAAGGCTTTTTCCTGATAATTCAAACCACCTTGGTCAAGTACCTGGTGTACTGCTACTGTAGTTAATCTTTCATCCCATAGAATCACTTCTAGTCCGGTTCTCTGTCTTAGTTTCTCAGCAAATTCTTCTGATTTTATCGCCCGTTCACCTACTGTATTATTAAGATGCTTGGGATAGCCCACTACAATCTGGCCAATTTCATATGTTGCAATCAATTCCTCAATTCTGGCGAGAGTCTGACGCAATTTATTCTCTTGCTTTCTTCGGATAACTTCTATGCCTTGTGCAGTAAAACCAAGCGCGTCGCTAATAGCAACACCAACGGTCACAGAGCCATAATCCAGCCCTATTATTCTTTTCATTCATACCTCCTAATCATGGCATACTTTGACAATGCGATCCGAGTTAACCGGAAGAATCACGCGTTGCGAGCTTCTCTCTATTATTAATAAGGATAGCATTATTATCTATGCAATGACATTGTGTTTCTGCCTATGGCATATAATTAATATTCCTTCTATATCTTCAGTTTAGACTAAATCTGATAAATTATTACTTTGAACTATTCCCCTGATTCAAATCGCTCTCAATGTAAAAACGTAACAATTCTTCAATAATCTCGTCGCGTTCAACCTTCATAATTAGGCTTCGAGCCCCTTTATGACTCGTTATGTAGGTCGGATCACCGGACATAACATACCCTACGATTTGATTTACCGGATTATAACCCTTTTCTGTAAGAGCAGAATACACCGTACGAATGACATCACCGACGATAACTTCTGTATCCTTTTGCACCTTGAAATACTGTGTATTGTTTAATTTTTGCATTGAATCACTTCCTTTTCCACCATTTTCGATAGCTCATCTCATAAGAACCCGATTGTTTATTATATCTATATAATTATATATTAATATATTTAGGTAAAAATTTCAATTAATTATTTCACAAAGGAGTAATTCCTCTGATAAAGTTCCGGTAACCTTACATTCCAGTAATTGGTTTGACAGCTCGGTATCTTCTGAAACCGCTAGTTTCAGGTACCTTTCGTTGTGGCCGATCTGATAACTCTTACCGTTGATCTCAATCGCCTCTTCAAAAAGAACTTTCTCTATTCTACCCAAGAATAATGCGTGGTATTCCTTTGACATCAAATTAGCTAAAGCAATTAATTCATCACTTCTACGGCTCTTCAGCTCTTCCGGTATCTGATCCGTCATAATCGCTGCTTTGGTTCCTGCCCGCTTAGAATATTTAAAAACATGAATATGAGAAAAGCCAATGCTTTTCACAAATTCCATGGTTTGTCTGAATTCTTCCTCAGTCTCTCCTGGAAAACCTACAATCACATCCGTAGTAAAGGAGGGATGATCAAAGAACTTACGAATCATCTGAACCCTGTCATAGTATTCAGCCGCACTGTATTTACGGTTCATTCTTGTTAAGACACTATCACTTCCGCTTTGTAAGGAGAGGTGAAAATGTGGACAAAACTGTCCTACAGAGGCTATCGCTGTAAGAAATTCCTCTGTAATAATCCTCGGCTCCAATGATCCCAGACGGATACGCTCCACCCCATCAATTTCTCCGATTTTAACAATCAGCTTAGCAAGAGGCATCTCACCACTCACTCTATTGAAGCTATCCGGATCCTGTAGCACCACTTCCTCTTCATCCAATTCGGACAACTGCTCTTTCAGTTGTGCTTCCTTCTTAAGTAAATCAGTACCATAAGAGGATATATGGATTCCGGTTAATACGATCTCCTTATAACCTTTTTTCGAAAGCTCTGTGATTTCCTGAAGAATATCTTCTTCTTTTCTGCTTCTAACCCTACCTCGCACATAAGGAATGATACAGTAAGAACAGAAACGGTTACAACCGTCTTGAATCTTGATGAAAGTTCTGGTCTTATCCATAGTTGTAACTACATGGAGCTCTTCGTAGTCCATCTCATCATTGATGTTAACTACTAATTCTTCCTTTTCATTGCTGCCCCTACACCGCTCTACCATAGTAACGATGTCGGACTTTTTATTATTACCGATCACAAGATCAACTGCACTGTCGGCCAGAAGCACCTCTTCTGCAGCTTGGACATAGCATCCGACTGCGGCGATGATCGCCTGAGGGTTTCTATGCTTTGCTTGATGCAGCATCTGTCGCGACTTACGGTCTGCAATATTTGTTACAGTACAAGTATTTACTACATAGACATCAGCAACATCTTTAAAATCCACGATATCATACCCAGCCGCTTCAAACATTCCTCTCATTGCCTCGGTTTCATAAGAATTCACCTTACAGCCAAGGCTCAAAAATGCCGCTGTTTTTCTCATTTAATTCAATTTCCTTTCTAAATTTATAGATATTTGATAACATAGTATATTTACTTATACAACTTTCTCCCTTTTTTTTATGAACTTTGTATATTGACTTTTATTTAGGTAAATTATAGTATATACATATACCGAATAAAGGAGGAGTTATTAATGAAGACAGTAAAGATTTCTTTAAATTCAATTGATAAGGTGAAAGCTTT
>JAQZBA010000220.1 GCA_029239365.1 Herbinix sp.
TCGCAACACGCTCTCGCTTGGATGAAGTACGTAGTGGTACATAAGGTCCTAAAATACAGGACCTAAGTACCAACGACTTCATACAGTTGCTCATCGAACTATATTCTGCATCACGCTAAAGTTGAGGTGTAAATGTGCAAATTGGCGAATGTTAGCTCCTGATATGGCTTTTGACACCCTAACAATGCACATGTATTCACCGCTCTCGATTTCGGAGAACTTATGACTCCTGAATCGCACATAGATTCATCGTTTTATATAGGAATCGACTTTTGGTACTGGAACCGTAACTTTTGACGTCCAAATCTGTACTTAATACCGGAAAAGGAAAATAGCGATGAAGATTTATGATATTACGCAAGAATTATTTAGCGGAATGGTCTATCCCGGAGATTTTGCTCCAACCTATGACAGGGTATCGGATATGAAGAAGGGTGACGCGTATAATTTAACAAATTTGTCTATGGGAGCGCATAATGCAACTCATGTGGATGCACCCTTTCATTTTTGTGAAGATGGCAAGACAATTGAAAACATGGAGCTATCTAGGTGTATTGGACCCTGCAGTGTAATTGAACTTCAAGGCCTAAGTCAGGATGCGCTGCGTAAGACGTTGGTATCTTGCCAAAAGCGGCTACTGATCAAAGGCAGTACGGAGATTACACTAGAGATGGCAAAGCTATTTAATGAATATAATATGGTATTGATTGGAGTAGAGACCCAGAGTGTAGGTCCGGAGGGAGAACCGATGCAGGTGCATCAGGAATTACTGGGTATGGAAGTGGTTCTGTTGGAAGGAATTCGCTTGGATGAGGTGATACCTGGGGACTATTTTCTTAGTGCAGCACCGATTAAACTTGGAGGGTGTGATGGGGCGCCTTGCAGGGCTATTCTGCTTGAATTCGACAAAACTAGCACTTGTATTTGTCAAGTTTTGTAGTTATACTTTATTATGTAGGTACTAATGAAAGCGGAAGGTGGAAATGCAATGGAGGCTGTAAGAATAAGAACAGATCAGGCTGAGGCCAGCATGAAGGTTGCCTCGGATGTATATACCTCGAACAATCAGCTAATAATTCCTAAGGATACGGTATTGGATGAGCGAATGATTTCAAGACTTCGCTTTTACAATATATACGGCTTATTGATTTATCGTAATAAGCCCGTAGTGGAGCTGGTAGAAGAGGTGTCATATATTGAGATGCTTCGTAGTACGCCTGAGTTTAAGAAATTTAACCGCACCTACGTTGAAACAATACAAAATGTTGAAGATAACTTTAATAACGTTCTTAGTGGCCAGGTAGAATTTGATATTGACAATTTGCTGGCCGAAACAGACCGAATTCTGGCAGAGGGCCGTAATGGGGCCCATATTCTTGAGATGCTTCACGGAATTCGTAACTATGATGATATGACCTATGTACATAGCCTGAATGTATCCTTAATCTGTAATGTCTTCGGAGGTTGGCTCAAGTATTCTGCGGAGGACATCAGGATATTAACCTTGGCAGGTCTGCTGCACGATATCGGTAAGATGTTGGTTCCAAGAGAGATTATTACAAAGGCAGGAAAATTATCTCCGGAAGAATTTAAGATAGTAAAGACACATTCCATCAAGGGTTACCAGGCATTAAAGGACCAGATCATCGATATCAGAGTGAAGTACGCAGTACTTATGCATCATGAAAGATGTGATGGAAGTGGGTATCCCAATGGCTTTGTAGCAGAGCAAATTGATGATTTTGCTAAGATTATTGCTATTGCTGATGTATATGATGCGATGACCTCAAATCGTCGCTACCGCAATGCAATCTGCCCCTTTGACGTTGTAAATGAATTTGAAAGCGAAGGTTTCTTAAAATATGATCCTAGATTCTTGATGATCTTCCTTGAGCGTATCGTACAATCCTATATGCATAATATGGTGCGATTAAGCGATGGCCGTGAAGGCGAGGTTATCATGATTAACAAGCTTTCCTTAGGGAGACCGGTAATTCGAGTAGGAAGTACATACATCGACTTATCGAAGGAACGTAAGCTATCAATCAAAGAAATAATTTAAACAAATACAGATTGAATCAATATCATATAGAGAAGGGCACCCCCTCCAATGCTGAGCAGGGTGTTCTTTTTCCATATATGGAGAAGAATGATTACTACGATACTGATTGCTTCAGGAATTGCGTGTGGAGACTGTGTCAGGTTAATGTCCTTAAGGCAATATACCACTAGCAAACCAATGATGGTATAGGGCAGGATATCAGCTAAGTACTTCATGAATCTCGGAATCGGTATATTTTCTGGAAATAATATAAAGGGCAACGCTCTTGTAAAGAAAGTACCTAAGGCCACAATTACAAAGAATAGGATTAACTGGGTTGTGGTATAATTCATCGCACTTTCCCCCTCTCCATGGGTTTTTTAAGAATGGTGACGCAGAGCAGAATACAAACCATCGAAGGAATGATAAAGTCCGAGGCACCAAAGAGTAAGCGGCACAGAATTGCACTGGCAATACCAATTATTACAGGAAGGTGATTTTTAGTAGATTGCCATTGATTGATCAGAATTACTACAAAGAGTGCAGTCAATACAAAATCGATTCCTTTGGTATTGATATTGATTAAGCTTCCCAGAATACCTCCAAGGATGGAGCCGATAATCCAGTAAATATGGTCAAGCAGTGAAACAAAGAGATAGAACCATTTCTCTTTCACGCCCTCCGGTACCTTTGCCGAACATAGTATGGAAAAACTTTCATCGGTTAGTGAGAAGATTAAGTAGGGCTTCATTCTCCCGGTACCACGATATTGATGCAGCATGGAAATACCATAGAATAGATGTCTCGCATTTACAGCAAGGGTCATTAGTAATGCGCCGAGCGGGTCAAAGCCGGCAGCCAGCAAGGCTACCGATACAAACTGCATGGAACCGGCATAGACGAAGACACTGGCAATGATAATCCAAAGAAGAGAAAAACCCTTACTATCCATGAGGATTCCATAAGCGGCACCCAGAACGAGATAGCCTGTCATAACAGGAATTGTATGTGGAAAAGCAGCCTTAAGGGCTGCTGTTTTATTGTTCATAGATTATACTCCTTCAAGTCAATTACAATATTGTAAAAGTACGGCTTGGATGTTATTTTTTAGAGCTGCCGGCATATACCGGTGTGAAGTCCTCGCTGTCAGCACATACAAAGCCGGAGAACTTTTCAACAAGCTGCTCAAAGTATGGAGTTACAATGGATAAGTCATCTTCACACAGGTTGATGGAATATACTGACTTAATCCCTCTGTTTTTAACGAAAGCAGCATCGGAAGGAGTTTTAAAATCAGGATCAATAGCTTCGAAATCCACTGAGTTCTGATTGGGTAAAACGAACTCAAGGACGTTCATTTCTGCCCATAGCTCGATCGTTAAGCCTTTGTTTTCTTGTAACAAGTCGGCAATCTCTTTTGCATTAATCTCCTGAGGAGTCATGTAAAGCAGGTCGATATATTTTTTAACTAATTTTGTGGGAAATCCTTTTTTCTTATCTGCCATAAAAATCACCCTTTCTTTTTGAATGATATATCGGCTTCATTATAATACATCATTCTTAAAATGGCAAACTTTATCGCTGAAGAAGCAGCCGTGTTGACAAGGCATTCTACAGTGACTACAATAAAGGTATCGATTGATAAAGGATTACAATAAATTTATGAGGAACAGGCAGGTGTAAGAATGAGACTAACCCTTCCAAGCAATACGATAAAAGAAGAGAATATGGTCAAGGCACATCTGATCTATGTTCTTTGGTTGATTGTTGTCTGTACAGCGACCACCAGTCTGTCTATATTGATGAATAGCATGGGAATCGGGAAAGAGAACACGCTGATGATTTTTCTTATGGGTGTATTGGCGATTACTGTTTTAACCAGAGGCTATTTTTATGGTTTTATCGCTTCCATTGCCAGTCTTTTTATATTCAATTACTTTTTCACGGAACCGCTTCATTCCTTTGCAATCAGTAATGCTCAGGATTATATTATGATCGCATTCTTCCTGTTAGCTTCTTTAATCTGTGGAACAATGTCGTCAAAATTTCAACTTCAGACTCAGATTGCCAAGAAGAACGTACAAACAGCAGAGCTTCTCTACGAAATATCGAAAAGCTTCTTAAATCTTACCGGCACAGCCGGTATTGTAGAGAATGGTATGCGTTATATACAAAAATATACCGGCTATGAGTGTTGTGTTATTCTGGAAGTTGAGAAATTCGGTAGTATGGAGACGCGTTTTTCAACTGAGAATTATCCGGCCCTAATATCAGCCGATGATTTATATAGATTACCGATTAAGGATTTGTCTAATCCGATGGGAACAATATCGATTGCGAGGGTTAAGCTTCCGTTATCTTACGAGGAGGATATATTGATCAAAACCGTGGTATATCAGATGGCGCTTGTACTCGACCGTGAATTTATCTATAATGAGCGGGAGAGGATCAAATTGGCTATGGAGAGCGAGCACCTAAAAAGCACCTTGCTTCGTAGTATATCCCATGACATCAGAACACCACTTACCGGAATTATGGGAGCGAGCAGCTTGATCCTTGATAGTTATGATAGCTTGGACGAGGAGAGTGTAAAGCGTCTGGCTTCGGATATTAATGAGGAGTCCACCAGACTCATTACGTCAGTACAGAATATTCTTGATATGACCCGAATCAGCGAAGGGCATTTGGTGGTTAAGAAAGAGTTTGAAGCTGTGGAGGACCTGATTAATCAGGCAATTACCCATGTCGCGTGGTTTGCCGCGCAAGACCGGTTGATGGTTGAGGTTCCGGAGGATATTATTCTAGTGGAAACCGATGGAAGACTTATGGTGCAGGTTCTCGTTAATCTATTAGATAATGCATATAAACATTCCGGTAATGATACAAAGATTATATTGAGAGTATTTCAAGGTGATCGATGTGTCGTATTTGAGGTTGAAGATAATGGTAATGGGATAGATGAATCAATCAAGAGCACTCTCTTTGACGGCTTCGTAACCATGCCCCGGAACATATCGGACAGCAGTAGGGGTGTTGGACTTGGGTTGGCTATCTGTAAGGCGATCGTAGAAGCCCATGGTGGTAAGATTTTGGCTAATAATAAGCCTGAAGGGGGAGCAATATTTCGGATTGAGATACCCTATGAGGAGGAAAAAGGATGAACCAACAGATTCATATTCTATTAATAGAAGATGACAGGAAGATAGTGAATTTCATGTCAATGGCTTTAAAAGCTAAGGGCTATAAGCTGTCCGTTGCGAATACCGGTAACAGTGGTATCCTTAGTTTTTGTACCGAGAATCCGGACATTGTTCTGCTGGATCTGGGTTTACCGGATAAGGATGGGATAGAGATTATCAAGGAAATCCGCGAGGTGTCACAAATTCCAATTCTAATTGTATCTGCAAGGGAGCAGGAGAAGGATAAGATTACAGCGTTAGATGCAGGAGCAAATGATTATGTGACGAAGCCCTTTGCTATGGGAGAATTACTTGCACGTATTCGGGTAATGGAACGTTTTATTGAGCGTGAGAGCATCACTACTCCGATGAATATATATCATTTTGACTATCTAACCGTTGATTGTGAACGCCGTAGAATATTTATTGATGAAACTGAGGTCCATCTTACTCCGATTGAATATAAGTTATTAATTCTTCTGATTGCTAACCGTGGTAAAGTAGTGACGCACAGTCAGATTTCGAAAGAAGTGTGGGGTTACGGAGAGACAGGAGATTCAAAGAGTATTCGCGTATTTATGGCAGGACTACGTAGAAAGATTGAAAAGGATACGGCCCATCCCCAATTCATCACTACGGAAATTGGGGTAGGGTATCGTTTTACTGATTAACAGAAGGAATATCTACACTTTACTTGTCGGATACATGATATTAAACAGTGAATCTGCGCTGGACTCCTCCGCCAGAAGATAAGGAATATTATTCTGCTCATATATCTTCCCGTCTTGAATCTGATTACAGACTGCGATGGTTGTACAGTCTTCGCACAGTTGATTAAGAATTATGCTTACCAGCATATTACTTAGATCATTATTACTTACGGCAAAAAGGTGATTATAATACTTCGTTTTATCCAAAAGACTTTCATCCTTAATCTGAAGAAAGTCAATCCGGTAATTATTTAATATCCGTATTAAGCTATTGGCTATTTGTGAATCACCAAAGATCAAGGTATATGCTTTGCCATCCATATTTTGTTTGTAGGGCTCCGTAGTATTTTTAGGCAGTTCGATCAGCCTATCGAGCTTTTTCATAAGCAAATATATAATTCCGGCAACAATAATCATGCCTAAAATAAGCCATTCCATAATCACACCTCGTTTTATAGTTCTCTTAATAACTTTAAAGGAAAACATATAAAAGCGATGCAAATATTCTGCTGATGTTGCTAAAATTGTATAAGTGAGGTGGAGAAAACCCTTTATACTATCTTAACGTAACAAAGTCATGGAGGCGCTCGGTTCATTAACCTATTCGG